>CAMZFJ010000056.1 GCA_947306025.1 uncultured Fibrobacter sp. | reverse complement strand
GAACCGGAATACCTTCCTTCGGAGGGAAGGACACTATCCATTGTGATACACGGGCGTGTGCCGTTTGGCAGCGGTTAATATAGTAAATCAGTTAATAGTTCTGAGTTACTAGTTACCAGATTGCTTTCCATAAGGCTTTTTTCTAGTAACTATTAACAGTATCTAGTAACTGCGGTGAAGCAGCCTTAATCCACTAATTTAACAATCAACTCATGCGGTTCGGCGTCCACGACGAGCGCGTTGTGGAATTCACCTACATCGCCATCGCCTTCGATGACCTTCACGATGTCGTCGTTTTCCATCGAGTTGCCTTCGGTGCGGCCGTAGAAGTGGTATTCGCTTTCCTCGGCAACCTGGTCGATGATGATGCGGACCGTCTTGCCGATCATGTTCTCGGCGTATTCGGCGGCAAGTTCTTCCTGATAGTCCGTAACGGCTTCGAGCCTTGCGCGGGCATCGCTTTCGTCAACGGCGGGCAAGTCCATTTCCATCACGGGAGTGCCTTCTTCGGGGCTGAACACGAATCCACCCAAGTGGTCGAATTGCACATCTTGCAAAAGTTCCATCAGCTCTTCGAAATCCTCGTGCGTTTCGCCGGGGAATCCCACGAGTACGGTACTGCGGAGCGTCACGCCGGGGATGCGTTCACGGATCTTGTGCAAAAGATCGACAAGTTCTGCCTTGCGGTAGTTGCGCTTCATGTACTTGAGCATTTTGTCGCTTGCATGCTGGATTGGCATGTCCACGTACTTTACGAGGCGCGGTTCGTTGGCCATCAAGTCCAAAAGTTCATCGTCCACGAACATCGGGTACCAATAAAGCATACGGATCCACGGGATGCTCGTGTTGTCCAGAATGGCGCGCAAGAGCTGTGCGAGCGTGCCACCCTTCTTGCCCTTTTCACGTCCAAAGTAAGTCGTGTCCTGGGCGATTAAAGTAATTTCCTTGACGCCTTGCGCTTCGAGGTCCTTCGCTTCGGCAACGATATCTTCGATAGAACGCGAATCTTGCTTGCCGCGAATCAAGGGGATGGCGCAATAGGCGCAACGGCGGTTGCAACCTTCCGCAATTTTCAGGTAGGCGTGGTGCGGGAATCCGCCTAGGTTCATGCGGGCTAGGTTCTCGGCTTCGCAACCCTGCGGAGCGACAATGCCCATCTTCTTCAAAAGTTCGCCGGGCTTGTATGTGCCGACCCAGTAGTCCACTTCGGGCAGTTCCTTCATCAGTTCTTCGCCATAGCGGCCACTGAGGCAACCGGCCACGATCAGCTTCTGCTTTGCCTTTTTCGCCTTTGCCTGGGCGAGAATCGCGTTGATGGATTCCTCTTTGGCGGCTTCGATAAAACCGCAAGTGTTCACGAGAATGTAATCGGCTTTGCCGGCGGAATCGCAGGTGACGAAACCCGCATGGAGCATTTCGCCGACGAGATTTTCTGCATCGACCTGGTTTTTAGCGCATCCGAGATGCACAACGAATACTTTTGGCTTTTTAGTAGGCATATCCCAAATATAGATTTTACCCCGTATAGCCCAAGCTCCGTAAACCGGATTACGGCGTTCTTTTCGGACCTCCTCTAGATGAACCCTGCCCCTTTAAGTGTTTATTTGTGCGAAATTTCAATTGTTTTTCAAAAAAATCTTTGCTACATTGCTCTAAAAATTAATGTGGAGAAAATTTTATGAAAAAACTTATTCTTGCATCGGCGTTCATGTTTGCCATGACCGCTTGCGATGATGGCAGCAGCCCGACATCTAGCAATACCCCGTCTACGCCGGATACAGGAAACCAGGCTGTTGGCGATCCAGTTGGTGGCGGTGACCAAAATCCAAACAATCAAGTCGTCGATGCGGGCGAGCCGTCTTGCACAGTTACTACGACTGCTAATTCCGTAACCACAGAGCAGATTCTGCCCGGCGTGGGGTCCTATACCTCGACCGCCGTCAATAACGGTTCGCGTTATTCTAGCATCACGTCGGAATACTGGTATGCCGACAACGCGACTGCCGCTGACGAGTGCCGAAAAAATAAAGAGGAGGCAAGCCATTGGTTGGACGGTTCCATGAAGGTGACATGTTCGGGCAACAAGATTTTTGTTGAAGAAGTGGACGAAGGCAAATTGCGCGACTATGAAGCCGATTTTAGGGAAAACTGCGAAGATTTCGAAGCCTGGGCGAAGAGCTATTCGACTTCAAAAGATCCGGGCTCATCGACTGATCCCTCATCCACGATTGTCGATATTGGCGGCTATAAGTGCGAAGTATCCCGTTCCGGCAAAACCGTTACAATCCTCCAGTCCTATAAGGGCCTTGGTTTTGAGGAGACTACTTCGTTTGAAAGTGGCACGCCGGTAGGTGTTCGAAAGATGACGTTTACCGACGCTGAAGATGCTGCCGAAGAATGCTATGATCAAAAGGAAGAGGCCGAAGATTCCAATGACCCGTTGTACAAGGTTGAATGTTCTGGCAAAAACGTCGTGGTGACCAAGAAGGTCAAGGATGAGTTTGGTTGGGGCGTTGACGGCTTTGAGGAATATTACAAGTCCTGGTGCGAAGACCAGAAGCGTCGCCTGAAAAACGGCGAAATAGACATGCTCATCTGATGATGAAAACCGCTTGAAAATCAAAAAAGGCTCCGCGGATGCGGGGCCTTTAACAGTTCGTTGCTATTGTAAAAACTACATGTCTTCGCTGACGCTGGGCTGGCCAATGCGGTCGTTCTTGCGGTTGTCCACCCAACCGGCGTATCCCTGCGGCGCGAGAACTTCCTTGCCGAATTGCTGTGCGTTTGCGATAGAGGAGAAGTATCCAACGCGTACGCGGTAGAATGTGCCTTCGAGTTCACCCGGATTTTCGACTTCGGCAACGTATGCCTTGATGCCCTGGTCGGAGAGCTTGCTTACAACGCTGTTTGCGGCTCTTCTAGAAGGCTGGATGCTCACCTGGATTACGAATGGGCCCGAAGATTCCTGTTCGACACTTGCGCCGGAGGAAGGCGCAAAGTTACGGCTCTCGACGAGAGAGGGCTTGTCGTCAGCTTCTGAAAGGGATTGAATGGGGACCAATGCCGGTTCTTCTTGTACTGGTTCCGGTGCTGGAGCCGGTTTTGGGGCTGGAGCAGGGGCTGCGACAACGGGTTTTGCCTGAGCTTGAGGCGCAGGTTGTTCTTCCTTGCTACCGCAGGCGGAAAGCAAGGCGAAGGAAAGGGTAATTGCCCCGAGTAAAGATACCGATTGCAGTTTCATGGGTGAACTCCACATTGAAAAATTTTCTCCGGCAAATTGGAATAATCTTACAAAGAATATACATAACTCTTTGATACTTCGCAAGTTATGAAGATTTATTTTTGTGAAAAAAGTTGAAATTTTACAAAAAAATACAAAAAAAATTGAAATTTTTGAATATTTTTAGTGCTCAAATGTTTATGAAAAATGCCCCGGAAATTCTTCTGGGGCATAGTGAGTTAGAATGAAAATGAAATTCTAGATTTCGACTTGTTATACCTTCGACATGTGGTAACCCATGACTATTTCATCATCAGGGGCGTCATTGTTCATGAGTATGACTCTGATTGTGATTCTATCAGATGAAAGTGTTTTGAATGTTTGCAGGGTATATGGTTGATCGTTGGGGAGGGTGCTTGCGTTTGCGCTAATTAAAGCTTCGTTTTGATATACGAAAATGGAGAAACGGAGCGGTAATTTTTTTGAATTTATAATTCTGCTTCCTTTCATGAGCCAGGAGAATGCTAATTTATAATTTTCATTGGCATCTACGCCATCAATGAATATGTCATAAGTTTTGCGATTTCCGTTGGCGTCTCTGAACAAGACGTCTTCAGTAGCTCGAGATATATAACCTGCAAAGTTTTTGGAGGAAATCATTTTGTTGAATGAAGGAATTCCGTTTACAGCTCCTCCATCGTTGTCTCTATTGTAAATGTTGTTACCTGAAGTTGTTGTCAAGAACAATGATTTGACTATTTCAGGATGGCCTCTAAAGATGGGCTTTTTGCTCATCAGATCTGCGGCCATAGCTGCGGAGAACGGTGTGGATGCGCTAGTTCCTCCGAATATGTGATCGTATTCTTCGGGGTAGATGTTGTCGTAAAAATTGGTGATATTCATTATGTCTGGTTTGGTGTTACCGAGTTCAGAGTTGATATGGCAACTGTATGGAAGGTAATTGTATCCGTAAGTTCCAGATTGATTGTACCTTTTTTTGGGGTCTACGGCACCAACGGTAATTGCATTAACTGCTTTGCCTGGGGATTGGATTGTTGGTTCCGGTTGTACGCTTGTGTCATCATAGTTTCCTGCGTTGATAAATTCAGTAACGCCAGTGTTGTATATATAGTTGTCGAACGCTGCATCGCTTATTGCGTATTCGTTGTTGAAAACGCCGTCGGTCCGCCTCAATCCGATAGAAACTGTTCCGACATAAATTTGGGGGCTGACTGAATGGGGGTATTTTGGACCAGCCAGTGTTGCAATATCGTTTAGATCAACATTTGTTGAAAGATAGGCGTAGTCATACCCGTAGATTGTGGAGGACGGAGCGAACGTCTGGAGTAAATCTGTAATGGCTGTGCTGTGAGGGCCGGTCCCGTTATTGCATCCTTTTGCTTTATATTTAGATGGGTTAGGAATTTTAGTTGCGTCTGCGCAGCTTCCATCCATAAAGTAAATCCCTATATTATTGCCCTTGTAACCGTTTGCGTGAGCGTTGTTAAGTTGGGAAAGACTGAGTGCTTCGCTGTGTGATGCTAAGTAGACGGTATAGTTGTTGCCAAACCCAGGAATTGCTGTTGTTGCTTCAATAAAATTAGGAACAGCGACATATTCTCCGTCCTCTATATAAATATTTTCAGATGATTTTAGCTTGTTTTCGATTTCTGTAGGGGTCAAAAAGGCTTTGTATGAGTTTTTTAGTGGCTTGAATTTTTTTGCTCGACGTTTTTCCCAGTCTTCTTGTTTTTCTTGGAATGTTTTTTTGTCTATTTTCTTTCCGTTAATCCAAAAATTTTCCTCATTAGTTTCGTTGTTGTAGGAATATTGAACAGTGCCTAGAGGTTCTATATTGGCGTTTTCTACGGTCAAGTCTGTGACCGTGACTTCCATTTTGGGTTCGATTTCTTCCTTTACGATGTAGACTGTGGAATCCTGAATATGTCCGCGGTTTACTTTGCGACCGAGAATGTCGTTTTTGAGGACAATTTTCTTGCTTTGTTTGTTTATGTTTTCTTTGTTGGCTTTTTGCACTTTGTATTTTTCAACAAATTCTCTAACTTTGGGCGACAGACGGTTTAAATGACCATCGTCAAAGCCAGCTTGTGCAGAAATGCATCCTGCCAGCGAAAACGCTAGTAATATTTTTGTATTCATTTAATCTCCTTTTTTTTGTTGTTTGTAATTGTTCTGATAACAGAACAATTACAATATAAACTTTTTATTTTTGATAAAGAATAAAATAAATTGTAAATAAAATAAAAATATGTTATATGATAAATTTGCTTGTGTTTTACTGTATTTGGTGCTCAAATGTTTATGAAAAAGCGTTGCGATTGCCTGCGTTGATTCCTGAAAATTTCGATATAGCTCATCTGATTTGCGGTATGCGTGAAAGCCCCAGAATTTCTTCTGGGGCTTAGTGAGTTAGAATGAAAAAGGCACTAATGATTTAGGTTCGTTAAGGTACTTTCGTCATATGGTAACCGAAGGCAATCTTGTCATCCGGGGCTGCGTTGGAATTACGCTTGATGCGGATGGTGATGTTTCCCGATTTCGGTACCTTGAAGGTTTGCAGAATGTATTGATGGTCGTAATTATTGGCGGAGTAGCTGCTGATGGACTTGTTGTTCTGGTACACGGTGACGCTCCATTTTAAGGGCAACTTTTTCAACTTCTTGATTGTGCTGCCCTTTGTTAAGTAAGCGACTGCCAAATTGTACTTTTCGCCAGCCACGAGGTCCTTGAGTGTGACTTCCAGTTCCTTGCTGTTTCCGTTGCCGTCCTTGAACAAGGATTGGTCATTGCCCTTCGGCCAGTAACCAGAATAGCTCTTGCTGTATCCCATGAGGTCGAATGACGGAATACCGGGAGCTGCACCGCCGTCGGTATCTCTATTGTTGAAAACGTGGCCCGCTGTCGATGTCAGGAATATGGGCTTGACCACTTCAGGATGTCCCTTAATGAATGAGTTCTTGCTCATCAAGACTGCGGCCATGGCGGCAGAGAATGGCGTGGAAGAGCTCGTTCCGTTGAACGAGTGGCCGTATTCAGATGGGAATACAGCATCGTAGAAACCAGCCAAGTTCATTATTTCTGGCTTGGGTGCTCCAGTTTCTGGGTTTATGTGGCAACTGTATTGCAGGTAATTGTAACCGAGCGATCCTGTCGGACTGTATTGCAAATATGGGTCCGCGGCACCGACGGTAATGGCATTGGCTGCCTTACCGGGGGAGTGGATTGTGGCCTTCGGTTGCCTGTCAGCGTCGTTCTGAAGGTTTCCAGCATTGATAAACGCTGTAACGCCGGTGTTGTAGATGTAGTTGTCGAATGCGGCATCGACGCTTTCGTATTTGTTGGTGTATTTGTTGTCGTAAGCATAACCGAGGGATACAGTCCCGATGTAAATCTTCGGGCTGAACGAGGACGACATTGGATTGTCGGGGCCTCCTGTTGAGGAAATATGGTCGGAATCGTAGCCGTAGACTGTGGCGGACGGCGCAAATAGCTGAAGTACGTCGGTTACTCCAGTGGCGTGAAGGTCGGTCTTGCCGCCGCAATTCTTGGATGAGTATCTGGAGCGGTACGGAATTTGCGACGAATTGGCACAGCCAAGTTCCATAAAATAAATGCCGATGTCGTTTCCTTTGTATCCATCGTTATGAGCTCTTTTGAGCTGTGAGGTTTGGAGCGCTTCGTCGCGTGTTGCGTAATAGATTGTGTAGGTGCCGTAACCGCGGGTGCTTAATGATCCCGAATAATAGTTAGGCTCTGCTACAGGCTTTTCGTCTTCAATATAGAGGTCTTCCGAAGATTGCAGCTTTGCTACCATTTCGGAAGGCGTCAAAAGAGCCCTGTATGGCTTCTTTAGCGGCTTGATCTTCTTGGTGCGGCGATTTTCCCAGTCTTCTGTTTTTTTCAAGAAAGACGCTTTGTCAATTTGCTTTCCGTTCAACCAGAAGACTTCTTTCTTGGTTGCATCGTTGTAGGAATAGTGGACAGGGCCCAGTGGCTCTATGTCTGTGTCTTCCACGGTCAAGTCGTTCACGATGACTTCCATTTTCGGTTCAGCTTCATCCTTGACGATGTAAACTGTGGAATCCTGGATTTGGCCTTTCTTGAGCTTTCGACCAAGAACGTCGTTCTTGAGGACGACTTTTTTCTTTTGTATGTTACCGCTTGCTTTCTGGGCTGACTTTTCCGCCTTGTATTTTTCGACAAATTCCCTTGCCTTAGGCGACAGTCGGTCTAGATAGCTATCTTCGGTTCCCGCCTGAACTGAAGCAACAGCAGCAAGCGAGAACGCCAATAGAATATTGGTATTCATTTATTTACCCCTTTGGTAATAATGTGAGTTTTTTCCTGTTTTTATTTTATTATACCATTTTGAACAACAAAATGATAGACTGAATATAAACTGTTGTATGGAAAATTGTGGATAAATGAGTGATATGTAATGAAATAATATTTTGTAAACGTTACTTTACTAATGATATGCGCGTTATTTGTTGCTCCAATACCGCTGGCAACTCCTTTAGGGGCGCTTTGGGTGCTTGCTTATGGGACTTGTTGTCTCTTTTGGGGGATTTTTCTTGAAAAGGCGTGAAATTTAGCCCAAAAACACGGTAAATCTGGATTTTTTGCTTTGACAGACCGTTGATATATTTCTATTTGTATTAAAAACGTTTTTTTGTAGTAAAAAGAAAAGGTTTTTATGGGCTTTAATGTGCACGGACTGGCGTTTAAACAGTCCATGATGACCCTTGTTGGATTCAGCATCGTGTTTGCGACGCTGTTCGGGGTTCTCAGTTTCCAAGTGCAAAGCAAACTTTCGACCCTCCTTACTGAAAAGGGTGAAGAGATTAGCCTTTCGAACGTTGCCATTATTGAAAAGCTATTTGAAAAAGGAAAAAGGCTTGGCGATGAGTATGCCGAAGTGCTTGGCAAAGAAATGTTGTCGGGCAAGGATCTTGACGATTTCTTGACCCAGGCGGTTTTTGATGCCCGGCAAACGCTTCCGCAGGTGCTGGCTGTTGTTGTCGCTTATGAACCGGGGATGGCTCCCAAGTCCAAGTGGCATCAGGAAGTAATGCGCCTTGCCCAATATTCGGGGGCTGAAATCAAGCTGATCAAGGGCAGTGACTATCTTGAAAAGACTTGGTACAAGAGCACGAAGAACTTGCAGAAAGGGCTTTGGCAGGAACCGTTTGTCGGAGACTTTATCAAGGAGCCGATAGCCATTTACACCACTCCGATCTTCCAGAAGGATGAATATGGGAATACCGTATTTGCTGGCGTTC
>CAMZFJ010000055.1 GCA_947306025.1 uncultured Fibrobacter sp. | reverse complement strand
CTTTTTGAACGTGAACATCTTTGGGATGTTACCGATTATCGCATGCTCTATTTGCTCCTTTACAATAGCGGATTCCTGGATCTGGTGGACCGCGTGAATATGGGCCCGTTCGAAGTCAAGAACGATCGCGGAAGCGTTGGACTTGCCAAGAGCCCGAAGGTGCCGATAATGCTATTTACCTGGGATGATACCAAGTGGAAGCTCGACCTTATCGAAACGTTACCGCTTATCACGAAGGGCATTGAAGCGACTGCCGCCAAGAAAAATTGGACGGGCGCAAAACTTGCCCTTTACTGGCTTGATAAGAAATACCATTTGCAGTATTCTCGCCTCGACGAATCGCTCTTTGAACCGATTGGTTTTTAACGGAAATTTTAAGGTATAGAGTTTATGCGTAAACTTCTTGCGACTTGTGCACTTGTTCTTGTCTCTACGGTATTGGCTTTGGCGGCTCCGTCTAAGTCGTCTGCGCTTTCGAATAAAGTAACCGAGAGTAAAATTTATGGCGCAGTCGAAGCGAAGGATGGTTTTGTTGGCGGGCGCCTCTTTGATGTTCTTGATTCTGTTGGCGGAACGGGAACTTGGATGGAATGGGATGTGAACGGCGTTCGCGACCCTTCATTGATGAAGGTGCTCGACCCAATTTTGAATTCCCCGAACAAGCCCAAGATGATTTGGCTCATTACTGAACGAGAAAAGCCTTTGCTCTCGGTGCTTTTGCCGAAGGGAAAAGGCGAAATACTTGTTTTCTACGAACTTGTCGCGCTTGACGCTAAACCGGTTCCGTTAAAGCTTAACAAGGTCCTTACGCCCGATGTTGTATTTAGGGATTATAAACAAATTTCCGAAAATCAGTTCGAACATCTCGATCGCCCGAATTTGAAGATAATGGCATCGGACAAGTTAATTCGTTTTAGCTACGATAATCCCGACAAAACTCCGCTCCGCTACGATACTGATTTTGCGACGAAAACAATTGTCGAAAAACATGCGGAAGTGAATGATTACCTCGATTTCTTGAAATATGAATATTCCTTGATGCTCCGGGCTTTTGTCCAGTCGACTCGAGGCATTTTCAACTGGCAACCATGGCATTGGTACATGGAAAAGTGGAACAAAAAGTTCATGATTACGCCCAAGGAAATCGAGATGGTTCTCTCCAAAGGTGTTCGTCCCGACTATATTACCGTCTTTAAGGCAAAGGCTGCGGGTGGTGAGGTTGTCGAAATGCGCACAACGGGGAATGGATTCCTCGAAATGGTCGTTACAAGACCTTAATGCCATTTTTAAATGGTGATAGTTTTCTATTTTGATTTTTGTGAATTCTATCATCAAAAAATTTCAGATTCTCTTGGTTGCTTGCGCAACTGTGTCTAGCTTGGCTTCTTCTGTCGTGGAAGATTCCAAGAATCGTTTTGTTTTGGACGATGAAGTCTTGGATTCGTCGACGAAATCCTGCGAAGACGGCTCGGGAAAACGCTTTGTTCCCGAAAACGCCTTTTATGTGGATTCCAGTAACGTGCCCGTTCGTCATTACCGCGTGGCGCTCCCGTCGAATTCAAAACCTTCAGTCTCGGTGACAACCAACAAGGTTGTATCGCTGGGGGCTTCGCCTTGCAAGTCTACGCCTGCAAAAATTCCGTCTGTTGACGTTTCAAGCCCGTTCCTCAAGGATAACTTGTGGATGGTCGATGTGTTTGTTCCGCTTTACGTCAAGGAAGGTGGCTCGGTTGCGCTTCGCAAAAACTTCCGGTTGAGTGTCGATTTTGGATCTGCAAAGGTGAGCGGTCGAAATCCGGGTGCCCGTGCGCTCATGCTGATTGAAAACACTCGTGCCGCAGCCCAGTTTGGAACCGCCTCTGCGAATACCGTATTGCGCCGTGAAGCAACATCGGATTTTGATAACATCGTTCAACTTGCCGAACTGGTCGTGGGTGACGAGAACATGGCTACGTTCAGTGAAGACGGCTGGTTTGCGGTCGGTTACAACGCTATCCGCAACGCGCTTCTGAAGGTCGGGCGTCAAGATGAACTCGATGCCGTCCCTATAGAGAAGGTTTGCTTGTTTGGGGCCGCGCCGGATACGCTCCCTGACATGGGGCCTGGTGCCGCTCTCCGTTCTCCTAATCAAATTTTCGAACTGCCTATTAAAGTTGTTGACCACAATTCTAATGGAAATTTTGACGAAGGTGACTCGCTCTATTTTGTAGGCTATGGCAATGCTTTCTGGAAACGCGTGGATTCAGAGCCGACGCAGATTTCAAATGTGCCCAAAACGAACATGGGTTATTTCCATTCTTACTCACCATATTCCTATTACCAGCATTTTGTTTTCGGTTACAAAACAACGGGGAAGGGACTTCGTCTCGAAACGGTTGCATCGCCGAAGTCTTCTGCAAAGAATATCGATTGGTTCCGCTATGTTCGTGCCGAAAGAGATGAGCTTCTGCGCGACGCCTACTTTGGCCACGGTCAGGATTGGGAAAAAACGACTGGTAAAGAATATTTCTGGAAATGGCGTGAGCAAGGGGATACGCTTGATTTGTCTGCGGAAGATTTGGAATTCAAGGCGACGACGACAAATCTGCCGGGCCTTGTTTCCGGTGGCAAAGGCTTTGTCGCTGTTTCGTTTTTCCCGTTGCGTTCGCTGAGCTCTAGTACGATTTCGGATAGTAGCTATGCAAAACGCGTGAGTCCTATTTGCTTTAATCTGAAGGTGAATGGTTCTTCGTATTCTAAAGTACGTGGGGAAGAACTTTACTGGGGCGATGGCGATATGTTGCCCGGTGGCAATTTCGGTGTACCAACAAATGCATTGAAGGCTAAGGATAACAAGTATGAACTGAAAGTTTTTGATAATTCTTCTCAGAACGATCGCTTTGACGGTTATTCTGTGGCCTACCAGTGGGACCCGTCGACGGTATCCATTGATTCTGCGGAATGGATGTTGCCGCTACAGGCGTGATTCGCATTCCGGTTGGCAAAAATTCAGATTTGCGTTTGATGAAGTTTAAGAACTTTGCACCGGTTGGACTTTTGAAAGTTACTGATGGTGTTGCCGTTGATAGCATCGGAAATGGCGAAGATGTTCGCTATATGCTTTACCGCGAAAAGGATCGTCGCCATGCTTTCAGCGTAAAGGGAATTCCTGTTCCGTCAAAAAATGCAGTGCAGAAATTGGCCAATATTTCTTCAAAGACGGAATACCTCATCATTTCGCCGGAAGAATTCCTTGCGCAGGCCGAGGCTTTGGCTGAGTTCCGTTCTGGAGAATCGTCTGCGACAAAGCTTGTGACAGCGGTTGTTCCTGTTGAAAATATCTATAGGCATTATACGGGTGGTGCGCTATCGCCGATTGCAATCAGAAATTATATCGCCTATGCTCGGAGCGTGTGCCCTAATTTGCGTTTTGTCTTGCTTGCCGGGTCTGGCCATTATGACTACCGCGGTACCAAGCACGGTAAAAACTATATGCCTCCGTTCGAAAAGGAATCTTCGGTGACTGAAGACTTTTTCGCGGTCCTCGATTCTGGTGAAGTTGTGCGTAGCGGTAAACCATACGATGTTGACTTGGCTGTGGGACGCGTGCCTGTTTCGTCTGTAGAGGAATTTGAATACTATAACGAAAAGGCTAGAGATTATGATGAAATCCAGAGGTTTGATCATGGCGAATGGAAGTCGACATTGTTGCTTACTGCGGATGATGCTTATAACGGAGTTTCTCTGGACAAGATGGACCATACCATTTATCAGGAAAATTTGGCGACCATGATCGATTCGACTGCCGATTCTCTTGGCTTTAGAATGAACATCAAGAAGGTTTATCTTTTGGATTACGAGGCAGATGCTGCCGGACAAAAGTTGGAAGCTGCCAATGACTTTATGAACATTTTGAACCAGGGTGCGCTGTTGACGGCGTACTATGGCCATGGTTCCAAGGTGGCTTGGGCTTCGGAAGGCTTGATGAAACTTTCGTACCTCCCTAGATTTACAAACAAGAAACGATATACAATTTTGAATTCTTTCTCTTGTACGGTGGGCCGTTTCGATGAAGGAAACACTAGATCGCTGACCGAAGCTTTTGTGCTTTTACCGCAGGCGGGCGCTATTGCTGCTATTGGTGCCGCTCGTGAAACGTATGCACCCCAAAATGAAGCCTTTGCGAAGAATTTTTTAGGCCGTGCGCTACTAAAAAATGGAAATTATTTGGGTCTGGCTTATATGCAGGCTAAGGATAACATATTCTTATATAAAACAGCTGTACCGACTTATTCAAACTATGTTTTTAATACCGAACATTATGTGTTTATTGGCGAACCTGTAATCCGCATGCCTTTGGCCGATTTAAAGATTACTTTGGATTCGCCGGTTGATTCCATTAAAGCTCTGGATAAAGTAAAATTGTCTGGAAAGGTTTCTGGAATGTCTTCGGGTAACATAGCCTTGACGCTTCGTGAAGGCCGTTATACAAAACGCCTCGATATGATTTCGACTTCTAATTATGCCGATGTCAAATATGATGGCCCACTAATTTATTCGGAAATCGTTCCTGTTGTCGGTGGACGTTTTGAAACAGAATTTGTGACTCCGAAAAAATTGAATATAGGAGACTCTCTTGCTGAATTCCGCGCATGGGCTTATGCTCCGAATGAAGTCGCTATTGGCCGTTATTTCGAGAAGAATATCAATATTACGGGTGTTTCGAATTATGCAGATTCGTTGAACGACAAAACTCCGCCAACGATTAAAATCCAGTTGTGCAATTCAGGCGAGAAGACCTCATTTGTGGATAATCAGCATGTCAAGCTCCAGACTCCGGCTTGTTTGCAGGTCGTTGTCGAAGACGAAACGGCTTTGGATTACCGTGAACAGGCTGACGAAGGCATTACATTTGAAATGTATGGACTTGAAAATCCGTATCATCCCTCTCCGTTCCTGGAACAGACTTCGAAACGTGCCGTTGCGCGCAAGTCGTTGACGACAGAATCTTATCCGCCGGGATCCTATACGTTCAAGGCTCGTGCATTGGATGTTTTAGGAAATGTTTCGATAAAGACATTGCATGTTGACATTACTGAAAATATACAGGTGGGACTTGCTGATGTATTCAACGCTCCAAACCCAATGGGCAAGAAGGGGACAACGTTCTACTTCAAGAACCTTTCTTCCGATTCGGATCCGGAAGTGAACATCTTTATCTATAACCAGCATGGTAGACTTGTTAAGGTGATTAAGAATGCAAAATCTGGTGAAACGCATTGGGATGGTAGGGATAATTTCGGACGTTTGTTGGCGAATGGTTTGTACCACTATGTAGTGCGGAGCAAAACCAAGATTTCGGATGCTTACAGTTCTACGGAATCTAAAACGAAAACAAAAACTGAAACTTGGACTAAAAAACAAAAATTGTTGATATCGAGGTAATCAATGGAATTGCGTGAAAAACCGGGTAAGGTTCAGAAACTTTTGGAACTTTCACTCCGCTTTCGTTTAATTTTTGTGCTTTTGATGATTGGCTTTTCTGTAGCCTTCTTGACTACAGGCTGGCAACAGATGGCATCGCTACCGCTTGGTGCTTCTGAAGCGCTCGGAATGTGGATTTCTAGGTTCACGAATGTAGTTTCGGCTTGGCATTCTTCGCAGTACATTATTGTTGCTGCGCTTTCGATGATTGTCCTTTATTTTGTATTTGGCGGTATGCGTGGAGGCTTTGGCGGCCTGTTGGCGCTAGCAGCTTTTGTGGGCTCGCTCTTTGCGCTCGGCGGTGACGAGGACATGCTTTTCGTGTTCTTTGCCGTGTTTGCAGGCTTGGCTCTTTTGCTTGTGCTTTTTGCCAAGTGGAGTGTGGCTTGCGCCTTGTTCCCGTTTGCGCTTTCATGGCTGTTGTTGACCGGATTCCTGGCTTGGTTCCCGTTGATGGTGGGGAAGGCTTGGCTCATGTGGGCGGTGCTTAGCGCTATTGGTTTTTCTGGCGTTGTCGCTTGTGCCTTGGTGGCTGGGAAGGAACTTGGCGAAGGTACACCGCAGGCAGGTGCACTTGTGAAGGCGGGTAAAAGGATGCTTGCTCCGGTCTTGATTGCATCTTTGCTTGCACTTTCGGCTCTTGTGGTCGATATGAGTGTCGTTGTGGACTGGAGAAGAATTGGCTGTGCTTCGATTATCTGGGTGGCCTTTAATGTGTGGTTCTTCGGATTTACCTTCGGAACCATGTCTTTTGCTCCGTGGGAACGCATCCGTGCGGGCTCTCGCCGCGTTAAAATGAGCGACAAGAAGAAACCTGCAAAAAAGAAAAGTAAGAATTAGCTTGAGTGCTGCTCAGACGTGTCATCCTGAGTATGGTTTGCTTCGATAAACTCAGCACAGGCTTAAGCTCACCAACCTACAAGGTCCTTGAGCTTGCCGAAGGGTAAAGTCGAAGGATTTAAAAAATTCAAAAGCGCCTCGGGCTTGATTGCTCGAGGCGCTTGTTGTTGGAGTGTGGATGTTTTATTCTTTCTGTTCTTAATATTAGATTTCTTTAAAGCAAAAAGCCCTACTTTCGTAGGGCTTTTTATGGATAAAAAATCCATGTTGAGAAATGGTGTTGAGAATTTTAGGCGATGTTGAGGCTCTGTTCTCGGATGCACTCGATTTCGTTCTTGAGTTCGATGGCGAGGGCGGCGATGTCGGCGTTCTGGCACTTGGTGCCGAGCGTGTTCGCTTCGCGACCCATTTCCTGTAAGATGAACCCGAGATTCTTGCCCTGGGCGCCGCCCTTGGCGAGCGCGTCGAGGAACAGCTTGTTGTGGCTGCGGAAACGCGTGATTTCTTCGTGAATATCGAGCTTGTCCGCCATGATGCAGGCTTCTTGCAGCAGGCGCACTTCGTCGATTTCGGAATCCTTCATGAGCGTATTGATGCGTTCACGGAACTTCGTTTTCCACGTTTCAATGCGCTGCGGATCGAGCACTTCGACCTTGTCGATGACTTCGTTCAAGTGGATCACGCGGCGGGTGAGGTCCACTGCGAGATTGGCGCCTTCTTTTTCGCGCATGGCGATAACGCCGTCCAAAGCCTTGTCGAGTTCGGTCTTCAAGTGCTTTTCCCAAACTTCATTGTCGTCGTTTCCGTCGGTGAACTGCAAAACTTCTGGAATCGCAAGCACATGTTCGAGCTTGATATCGCCGGCAATGCCGTACTTTTTCTGCATGGCCTTCGTGATTTCTACGAACTTGGAGACGGCTGCTTCGTTGTAGCAAACGGGGATGTTCCCGGCGTTGCCAGCCCCGAGTGTGATTGAAAAGTTCACGGAACCGCGGACGAGTTTGTCCTTGATTTGGGCCTTGAAATCGTTTTCGAGGTAGGCGAAGTTCTTTGGAATCTTGCTTGAAATTTCGAGGAAACGGCTGTTCACGCTGCGCACTTCGATAACGCAACTGACTCCGTTCAAAGTGGATTCGCTTTTACCGAATCCGGTCATAGAAATAATAGACATACTACAATTATAATAAAAAATGAAGGTGGAATGATTTCGTTCCTGGATGTGAGGTTCTTTGTATACTTGATTTTGTTTTTTGCATAAAACGAATTGATAATGTTTGTTTTTGTGGTTTTTGTATCTTCATGATACAATATGAATCATTTTTACTATAAAGTATTTAACTTTTTACATTAATTTATATTTGTTATTTTAGTTTGATTGTATATTTATTACGCTGTAAGAAATAAATCTTACAAATTAATAAAGGAGCGCATTAAATGTTAAAAAGATTCATCCCCTTGCTTTTCCCGATTGGTATGATTGCTTGTTCCCAGGATTCTGGCGTTGAACAAGTGTCTGGAGGCTCTGCTTCTGCTACTAAAACGGAATCGCTTGAACCTTTGCCGTTCTTTATCTTTGGCGAAGATGGATCTCGTTTCAATCAAGATGCAGAAAGCGGTACGCTGCTGAAAAAAGAACTGAAGCGTTCTAAGTTGGTAGTTGCCAACGAAGAATCGTTTGATTCTTTGAGAGTTGTCTATCGCTCTCTTGCCGAAAATATGGAAGGCTTTGAATATCCTGCAAACTATTTCTGCCAAAACGAACTGCTTGCTATCAATACGGATTATAGCGAAGTCGTGACGGAAAATGGAAAAGTCCTTTTGAATGATGCTTTGTTGTTGGAAGGATGTGTTGATATTTCAAAGGATGAAAATGAAATATCGTTAAAGAAAACAACGACGTTTACAGATTATCCTCAGACTAGAACTTATACGAAGTTCCCTGTTAGAGTTTTTGGTGAATCGTACGCAGCACCATTCCGTAAGCCGAGCCCAAATACTGGCTACCAGTATAAGGGTATCTCCGCTTTGAGTGTTTACGTTTATGTAAGCGGTACTGGCTATGTTCCGTATAAGCCTAGCTATGCTAAAGTGATTAGTGTTCCGTTTAGAATTGCCTCTTGTGGTGGCACGGGCTCTGCTTTTGCGTGCGAACATCGTAAGGGTGAAGCGCTCATGTCTTCTACCGGTTATGTAGAACACTGTGATGGCAATATCTCATGGACTTATGATGATATGGTTGGCGTAGTAGGTAAGCATGTCGTCAT
>CAMZFJ010000054.1 GCA_947306025.1 uncultured Fibrobacter sp. | reverse complement strand
CTGTTTGCAAACCAATTTCAATGATAATCGGCTTTTTACGATTGAGCTCGGCGAGATATTCAATTTTATCGTCTTCAAGGCAATCCGGGCGTGTGCCAATGGCAAGCCCTGCAATTTCCGGATGCTTTATGATTGGATTAATGATTTCGCGCAGATGTTCAAGCGGCGCGTGCGTATTCGTGTACGGCTGCAAGTAGGCGAGGATGCCCGCATTCGGATACTTTTCGCGAAGCTTCGGAACGTACTTTTCGAGCTGTTCCTGAATCGAGACTTTAGCTTCGTCAAAGACAGGGCTGAAGCTGCGGTTGTTGCAGTAGCTGCATCCCGAAAATCCCTTGGTTCCATCGAGGTTCGGGCAGCTCATGCCGCCATTGAGCGGAAGTTTGCGCACCTTGAGGTAGTTCGGGAAGAGTTCCAAAAGTAAATCGCGATAAGGTTTGTAATGCATGTCTTTAATATAGTATTTTAAGGCTTGCCACCGTATATGATATAATCGCCATTGGCTTTGACAAACTTGATGTTGTAATTTTCGTGCTTAAATTTGTAAGTCGGTTTTTGTCTTAGGAATTTGCCTTTTTCGATCTTATAAAAGCAATTGTCAATTTTCACGTAATTTCCAACGAATTTAGGCGATTTCTCAGAATTTTCTTTCGGGCAATTGTCAATTTCGAGCGTGTCTAAATTTTTCTTTTTGCTATCCTGCAAAATAATTGCACAAGTCGATGAATATTCCACAATCTTTTCGACAAGAACTCTGTATTGCTCTGTTGAATCTAACTCCGATAATATTGGGCAACCATCGTGACATTCACTGATTTCGTATGAATTCATTTTTATGGCATAGTACTGTAGATCTGTTGTTTTGTGAAAATCGTCATCGTATCCCATGATGTGATTATCATGCGCTGTTCCCCATTGTTCAAAGGTTACCTTGACAATTGCAGTGGAATCGTTTTTTAGACCATAATAATTCCATACATGGGCTTCTTTTTCAATTTCATAATCAATGGAACAGCCACACCAAAAAAGCGTCGACAAAGCCATTATAAATAGGAACGTATTTTTCAAATTCTTAATCATGGATCCCTCCGGTCGCTAATGCAGATAGCTTGTGCCATGGGGTAGAGGTCTTTCGGGCATTCTACAATGCCGCTTGCAACAACTTGATTGCTATTGGATTTCACATATTCAAGGCAGTATTGTGTCTTTGAATCTTTTTCTGTGCTTGTCCATACAAGAGCGTAGTTTGCTGAAAAACTCCCTTTTTTACCATTGTTCATTTTCTGCTGCACTGCGGTAAAGCGCTCGTTATTGAATGAAGCTGCATAATTGCTAATGGACAATTCTTCGGCACTTGGAATATGTGTGCCTTCTGGGCAAAAGCTTTTTGTTTGATTCCAAGTTGTGTATGAATTTTGGTTGTAATTGGAGAAATTGATTTCAATGTCGGATTCATCCCAATTTGAAACGCATTTAAATTCAGGTAACGTCGGGGTGGGGCATTGTGTGGATTCAATGATTTTATTTTTCCAATCGGTAAAGTATTTGTCAAAGGAATCGCTTTTGTTTGTAATGCTGTCTAAAGAAACAGTTTTATTTCCTGCAGCGGCACGAACGACGGTTACATTATTCCCCTCTTGAACGTCGTATTCATCACCTTTAGGTGATATAGCTTTTTTCAGATAGAGTGTTATGTACTCTATACTACCACTTAATGAAGAGGAACCATACGAAAATGTTAATGTCCATCCGTTTACTTTATAGTTTTTTAAGCTATCATAAGTGCCACCTGCGAAATCTTCAGGGCTCTTAAATTTGGTAAGAGGGTTGTTGTAATTGTTCCAAATTACCTTACCCCATCCGTAGTTGGCTTCTGTATAGCTATCAACACACCCGTAGAATGTTGAATCTATTTTATCCCAGAATATAGATGAGTTGGCGGGGCCGTTTTTGCACATGTCTTTGGAATATTTGTTACGCTCCATTGCTTTACTGACTTTAACTTCAAAATCTTGGGCATATTGCCATATTGGGTAAACGCATTTATAGCCTACACCATCAAGCTCAAAAACTTCACCATTGTTTTCTTCTTCGCAAAAATAATCGTTCTGTATAGGGATAGAAAGTTCTTCTTTTAACGCTACAGACCAATAGTAATTTGGTTGGTCTTTACAAATGTAATAGGTATCGCCGTATTTTTTTGCGTAATGAACAAATCCTTTTGTGCATATATCGCCGTAATATTGTGGTATTGGAATTTCAGTCCATTTGTCATTGCAAATGAAATACCCGACAGAATCGTGCATGGCTTTGTCGTTGGTTCTAGATTTGTTGCAGTATCCCAAGTAATACGAAATCTTGTCTACTTCGGTCCAAATACCATCGCGGCATTGATAATACTTGTTATCCATAATGGTTGATCTTCCAAGCGAGTTGTCTTCATCGCACAAGCCGACTTTATTTTTGAGGTAGACGTCCAATGAATTGCGCCATTTGTAGTTCTCGGAAACACTGTCTTTCCAAATGAATTTGTTGTTTTCGTAGACGCATGCAAAATTCTTTAAATTATAGTTGATGTATGTGCCTTCTAAAATTTTATCACAGCTGATGTTCTGATAGGGGAGTGCTTGTTCCCCTGACATTACGTTCCATTTTGTCTTAGCTGAATCACAAGTCCATACGAGACTATCTTGAATGACGGTATCTTTTCTGTCGTACGTGCATAAGCCATTTACTGCTTCTACATCGTTAAATGTGCGCCAATAATATGTCTTGTTTTTGTAATCGCACAAGAATTTCTTTTTATTGTAAACGCTTTCTTTGTTTGAAATTATCGTTGTGTCTTGAAAATGGGTGCTGTCACAACTTCCGAGTCCAAAAGCTTTCGTCCAATAATCGGCGTAAATGATGTCGGGATCGTGTGCAAAAGCCATGTCCGCAATTTCTGTTTCCGAAAGAATATCTTGCCATGTTTTTTCGCTGCCGACTGCAGAACGTAATGATTTGTAGTTCTTGTAAAAAGCGCTATCGCTCTTTTCAACCGTGCTTATCATATTGACATGTTGATTCAGTTCTGCAAGATGCTTGCTGCTTGAATCTTGCTCAAAATCTATAATCTGCTTGTTGTTGTAATCCAGAAGTTCAAAAATTTCTCGGAGTACTTTTTCTTTAGCACGGGCGAGATAAAATCCGTCTTCTTGCACGAGTTCTTTGATACGTTCGCTTGCCAACGCCATGGGTAGATTTAATGTTGGTCTTGGATTCTTATCAATATTGATGTATTCAACAAAATCCATTTTAAGCTTGCTAGAAGAATCGTTATAAGCGCAAGTATACTTGATGCGTACGATTGACGATGCAAAATCGTCGTAATCCGATGAAAATGTAATGGTGCCGTTTCGCTCTTTTTTCAATGACGCTTTTATCGTCGCTATGGAATCAAGATTTTCATCAACAACATCAATGTCTATTTTAACAGGAATAAGCTTGTTGTTTAGGCTGAATTTGCCCTGAAGCGCCAAGGTCCGACTTTCAACATTTTCATTGCCTTCAACATAATGAATGCTAGAACCTGCTGAATTGTCGTCGCTACAAGAGATGAGGAAAATTCCTAAGCAAAGAATCAAGAAATATCTAATCATTTGACTCACCATCCTTAATGCATAATGTTTGTACGCCTGGATACAAGTCTTTGGGGCATTCAATTATTCGGCTTGATGTGTTTTGGTTGTTTTCAGAATGATTTTCGATACAGTATTGGGTCGTTGAATTTACGGGAGTCTTTGTCCAGTAAATATCGTAGAGGTATGTTTTCCCGTTGTAACGTACGTATAATGGGCTGTCGTGGTAAATACTTGCGTTTATCGGAAGTGCATTTAACGAATCTGTCCTCCATTCGGTTGTATCGGGGATGTGGTAGCCTTTAGGGCAGAATTTATCGGCTGTAGCAAAATCCATATAGGATTCTTCGCCTACGTTTGTCAATTGAGCGATATAGGCAGGGTAGGCGCTTTCGGGGTGCGTGTACTGTTCCATGAATTTGTCAAAGCTTTCGCTTTGGTCAGACAGATTTTTAAAGTCTATAGTCTTGTCTCCTCGTAATCCTGAAAGGTAAGGGCGAGTCTTTTTGAAAAATGCTCCGTAGGGGTGCGAATTAATATTTGCCGTAACATTTATGACGTCGAATAACCCTGCAATCCATCCAGGTCTTTGCGAAGCTTTAATCGTAAAATCGTCTATTTCCTTTTCAAGGGTGTCGTTACTTATGAATACGCCTCTATCAAATATTCCTAATCCATAGTGCTCTTGATTTTGAATGCCCATGGATTTCCAACTGCGCGTATCGTTATTGCAGTAGAAGTAGTTTGAGTTGTTCCAATATATCGCAGTTCCTTTGTTGCCGTTCTTGCATTCATCTTTGTGGGCTAATTCGTGTTCGTACAGTTTTTTCTCATAGTCCAAAAGTTTTGTCCACGAATAATGATTGCAGGTAAAGTATGAACCATTTTCTTCCTCGGTAATTCCTTGTGTGGAATCTGTGCAGAATTTGCCATTCTTTTGGTACTGCGCAACACTGTCCTCTGGAATTTCAAGCCAAGCGTCTTGAATTACGAGCGAAACGTATTCGAATCTGCAACGGTAATATTTGTTGTCGTATTCAACAACTTGATGGTCATTGCATTTTAATAAGTCTTTGACAGGCGGGAGAATTTCATCGTCATTTAAAAGGCGCCACGAATACTCGTAATTGCACATGAAGTAAGAGCCATCGTAGGTGACTATTTCACCTCTTTTACCGAAATCTTCATGGTATTCTGGGGCGCTTACGGAAATCCATTTGGTTCCGTCGCAGCTGTAATATTCACCGTCTCCAAGTTTTGCTTTGGTGTGCTTTCTGTTGACTGTGCAGTTCCCAAATTTTTCGATAATAGGGTCTTTTGAAGTTGTATCTTTTTTTGTTGTATCAATTGCCGGTTTTTGTGGGATGGCATTGCAGTCAATGTCATTCTTTCCTTGAACAATCCACGTAGCCGTATTATAACGGAGTTGTGTAAAGTCGCGGTCTTGTTTTACTTTTTCAAGACTGTCTTTATTGCAACGGGAGTCTTCGAGCTTGTAGTGCCTGGTGAGCGTTTCAGAAATTTCAGAAACGGACAAAATTTCATCCCATTTTTTTGAACCGCCTACCGCCTGCAAGAGCTTTTTGAAATTCTTATAGAACGTAGAATCCCATGTAAAAAATAGACTGTAGTTGTAAGCAAGCGCTTCGAGCGTATCGGCTCCGTATGGTGCGTTTTCTATGCCGTATTCGTATTCAAGTTCTGGGTCCAAAAGATTGTGGATTGCTTGACGTGTATGCCACTTCGCAAAACTATATGATTCGTTCTTTTTCAATAGCTTTTTAAGGTAACCACTTTCGATAGTGCGGTAAAAATCGATATTCTGAAAACCGTTTTCTTTCAAATTTGCCAAAATCGTAAATTGCATTTCTGTAGGGTCTTTTGTATCTCTGAATCGGCATGTGAAGTCGATCTGGGCGTAAGGCCTGTAAAAATGTATTTCAGTCGCTTTGTATGTAAAGTCAAGTCTATTTCTTTCAATGCGTGCCGATACGGTTTGTGTCTTTTCGAAGTTCTCGTCTAAAGCTGTAATTTCTAGCTTGACAGGTTCCAATACAGAAACCAAGTTGAATTTTCCCTCAAATGCGATACTTTTGTTAAAGTTCTCTTTTGCACTAGTATCGGTTGCTATGGGTTGCTTGCCAAATTTATCGTCAATATTTTCATAATGCCCGGAATAGTAGGTATCTGAACCACATGCTGCTAGCATGGCGACAATCGCAAAAACAACAAACTTCAACAATTTATGATTTATTTCCATAACCCCTCGACATTAATCAGCAATGCGGAATCCGGAACTCCACCTGGATAAACAGAATCGATGATATCTTTATCCCCGGTCCATGCACAATAAACATGTTTTGTACCGCTTAAATATAGCGTTTGCCATTCTTCATCGGAATGATCCATGCTGTGGCATAGGTAGAGAGTATCGTTGTAAATATAAGTTCGATTGATGGTTTCGGCATTACAGGGAATTTGCCTGTATTTAAGAATTGTATTTACGTTATTCGTCTTTTTCCATCCTTCTTGGCCACAAATGTAAATCGTTGAATCTTTTTCTCCTACCTTGGGATTGAATCTATCGTTTATTCCGGTCCCTAATTGCCAGTTGAATCCGGCTTGTTTCAGGCGCCCTGCACATACAAAAACGCTATCGTAAAATTCACTACGGCGATTTGCATTCACTACAGTATCTCCAATAAGACGATCATTGCAAACTTCCATGCCATAAGTGATTTCCCAAAAATTGGGAATAAAGTCATCGTATCCGTAAAATGTCATGCCGGGTGCATTATTCCATTTCATGTTTTTGAACGTACGGACAAAAGCATCTGCAGCGCGGACGCGGAATAACGTGTCGCCCCATTCGCCATCTCGAATCGCATCTTGCAATTCGAGAAAATCGCTATAAAATACGGAATCAGAGAGAAAATAGCGGCAGTAGATGTAGGGGAGCTGGGCGGCTCTCATTGAAGAAACATTGGGGTTATACTTGTCTTTTTCGAACTCCCTGTCCGCAATACCAAAATCTTTCATATTGTCATACGCTTTTGTCGTTGCATCTTCGTACGACATTTGTTTTTCTTGCAAAAAATATTCGACGGCTTTTGACGCTGCTGCTGTATAGATATTCAATATCGGCGTTTGGTATTCGGCATTTATCCATGGATTTGTTGCATTCATGGGCGCAAAACGGAAAAATTCCATTTTCGTCGTGTCGTTTCCGTTGATTGCATGGGCAAAAGCCGTGATTCTTGCATATTCCTCATATTTAAGAGGAGCCGCTTCGAATAAGCATGGAGATCCGGCAAAGCATTTTTTTCGTGTTTTGACCGTAGATTTCACCGTATGGTTTTTAGAAAAAACGGTAATGGTTACAGAATCGGGAATGATTCGATTTTCCAAATAAACTTCTACGGTGTACTGTTTTATGATTTCTGGTTGCGTTATATCTGAACTATCGCCGCTGTCGCAGGCAGCGAAAAAAGTCATGAACAAAGCGGGGAGTATAAGTTGCAAAAATTTCATTTGCTCATAATATACATTTTGCTGAAAAAAACACAATTCTGTTCATCTTTTGAAAAATACGCTTCATCGGGAAAACTTGTAATATTGAAATTACAAAAGACGTGCTAGGTCTAAAATATCAATACACTTGCTACACATTTTCTGTAGTTTGCATTTTACTTCCCTTAAAAAGGGCCCAAAATGGCACGAAAAATGCGGTTTGAGTATATATTTGGACTTGAAATAACTGGATTCTTCACTGTCGTTCAGGATGACGTTAAAATGTAACTAACGACTATAGAATGTTCCTGCTTGAATTATAAACGAGGAAATCGCATGATTTTGATGAATAAAAAAGCTCTTGCTTTTGTCGCTGCTTTTGCCATGGCTTATTCCATGCCATCTTATGCGCAGTTGAATAACGGCGATATGGAATACGGTGACGGCGGCTGGTACCTGTGGAATAATCCCGATGGTCCGGCAAAAGCGGAATCGCAGATTGCCGTGCAGGGGCTCGGTGTCGATGGTTCGCAGGGTGCTAAGGTCATCGTGAAGGAACTTCCGAATCCGTGGTGGGGCTTGCAGCTCCAGCCGCCTAAATTCTTGGCAGACTCCGGTTTTTACAAGCTCTCGTTCAAGGCTAAGGGCAACATGCCCATCAATTCCGTGGTGCAGGGCGGCCCTCCGGACTACCGCCAAAAAGAAAGCGCTTCTTTTGACTTGACGGACAAGTGGCAGACTTATGAAATGATTTTCCTTGCCGACCAGAAAGGCTATGGTCTCAACAATATCACATTCCAGATTGGCTTAAAGAAGGGCTGGATCCAGCTTGATGACGTTGAAGTCGAAAAGATGGACGAAATGTCTGACCCGGCATGGTACGAAGCCGCAGACTCCCGTATCGATAGCCTGCGCAAAGCGGATTTCGTGGTCAAGGCAAATCCGGGCGAAAAGGTCCACGTCAAGCTCTTGCGCCATTCGTTCCCGTTCGGTACGGCACTCGCTCTTTACGATACCAAGGACAGCATTGAAAATTGGTACCGCAATGCCGCTAAGAAGTATTTCTGGCATGGCGTTTCCGAGAACCAGTTCAAGTGGCCGGAATACGAACCGAAAAAAGGCAAAATTAAGCGCGAAGAAATGAAGGAATACACAGACTTCACGGCGCAAAATCATTGGAAACTCCGCGGTCATGCACTCATGTGGAGTCACCAAGGCTATGGCTTCGACAAGCATTACAGCAACAAGGGGAGCTGCGAAGACATGGCCGAAAAGCTTAAGGCTCGCATTTATCGCGACCTCAAGGAATACAAGGGCAAGATTACGGAATACGACGTGTGGAACGAACCGATTCACGAATCTTGGACCTTCAACAAGTGCGGTTGGGAAGTTCTCGATAGCGCATTTGTATGGGCCCACAAGGCTGACCCGAAGGCCATCCTTTACATCAACGATTACAACGTCGTTGCCGCTGGCGAAACGGATCGCTATTATGGTTTGATTAAA
>CAMZFJ010000053.1 GCA_947306025.1 uncultured Fibrobacter sp. | reverse complement strand
TGCGCTTGCCATGGACTTCATGAGCTTGTGCGTGCTTTCGATTGTCTCGAAAAGAAATGCCGGTGCGCTACTGAAGCCCGTGAGCTTCCAATATGTGAAATTACGTTCAGGAGAAAACATATTTGGTGTTAGTCAATAGTCATTGGTCAATAGTTACTAGTTAATAGTTAGAAGTTACTAGAACTTAGTTACTAGAACTTAGTTACTAGTTACTAGTTAGAAGTTACTAGAGATTGCTATAAGAATATTTCTAGTAACTTAGAACTCGGAACTGCGACGAAGTCGCCTCAGTAACTAGTAACTTGGAACTATAAACTGCGGCAAAGCCGCCCCTTATTCATCCGCTTGCTTTTCTTGAAGTTCCTTGAGAGCTTCTTCGGGAAAAATATTGAAGAACTCCTGCTTGCGGTCTTCGAAAAGCTGCAACATGCGTTCCTGTTCGAACTGCTCGCGGTCGATGTTTTGCATAAAGAACTCGTCGAGCGCAAAGTTGCGGCTCTGGATCATCTTCTTGATGTCTTCGGACAAGTCGACATTGTCCCAAAGAATGTAGTACGAACCGACAAATCCATCAGCAAAAATATCAACGTTCAACTTGACGTCGTTTGTTTTCGACGAATCGACCATTTGAACTTTGGTTTCGCGTTTTTCAGGGCGGAAAACGTCAACATCATTAACAGGTGTGCTCAAATCCTGTGCCCAGCAGAATGCTGTTGCACAAAAGAATAACATTACCTTATGCTTGAACGATAAAATCATATTTACAATATACAATGAAAAATGCCAAAAGAACAAAAACGTTTTAAAAAGCGCTGCTGAAAACACGGCTAAAAAAGTGCCGAAACGGTATATGCAACGCTTTTGTTCTGCGAAGTGTATTATATACCCCACTTATCCGTACTCGCCCTAAGCTCAACCAACTAAATCAATTTCCTACTAAGTTCTAAGTTCTGCCAACTTCCTACTTCCTACCGTCTACTGTCTACTAAATAGCCAGCGGCATCCACGGTTTTACTACGTCGATGGATTCAAGCTTGCCTTGCAACTTGCGGCGGATGGCTGCGGCTGCAATCATCGCTCCGTTGTCTGTACTCAGGCTGCGGTCCGGAACGCAAAAACGGATTCCCTTTTTATCGCAGTAGTCTTGCAGGCGCGTACGGAGCCAGCTGTTGGCGCTTACGCCACCGCCCATCACGAGCGTCTTCATCTTCGTTTTCTTGAGCGCGTTGATGGTTTTTGAAACAAGGCTATCGACAATGGCGTCTTCGAGCGAGGCGCAGATGTCGCCAAGGTTCTGTTGTATAAATTCTGGGTCGTGCGTTTCGGTGTAACGGAGCACGGCGGTCTTCAGGCCGCTGAACGAAAATTCGCAGCTGTCGTGGGTGTGGAGCGCACGCGGAAATTCGACGAATTTGCGGTTCTTGTCTTTGCCCAAACGGCTGATGGTGGCACCTGCCGGGTATTTGAGTCCAAGGAGCTTTCCGCACTTGTCGAATGCTTCGCCGGCGGCGTCATCGCGGGTGCGGCCGATGCTTGTGTACTTGAAGCCGGGTTCTTCCATCACGAGTTCCGTGTGACCGCCCGAAACGGTGAGCGTCAAAAACGGCGGTTCAATATCTGGGTTAGAAAGCCAGGCGGCGGCAAGATGGCCTTCGAGGTGGTTCATGCCGTAAGCCGGAATGTTTAAGTCGCGGGCGAGCCCTTTGGCAAAACTGGCGCCGACGAGGAGCGGTCCCATGAGGCCTGGCCCCGTGGTGTAAGCGATGGCATCGATGTCCTTGAGTTCGATACCGGCTTCTTTGACTGCGGCTTCGGCGATAGGGGCAATCTTTTGCAAGTGCGCGCGTGCTGCAATTTCGGGAACGACACCGCCGTAGAGCGCGTGTTCGTCAATTTGGCTATAGAGCGGATTCGAAAGAACTTTGAGCGGGTCGTCCTGCAAAACGGCGCACGCGGTTTCGTCACAGCTGGATTCAATTCCAAGCCAAATCATATTCCGTATTCCTCGTCTTTATCTTCGCTTTCGGTATGGGTCTTGATGAGCTTGATCTTGTCGGGTTTGACAAGAATGGCCTTGATGGACATGCTGCGGTCGATGTCTGGCGGCAAGTTCAACTTGATGGTCGGGGCAAGGCTGTCTGCATCTTCAATAGCGAAGCGGTTGTATTCAATGAAAAGTTCAATGTCGCTGTGCTTGATGGCTTCGATGACTTTTTCACCGCCTGTGATTTCGACGGTTGCCTGTTGCGGTGATAGCGAGTTCAAGGCGCGGTCATAGAAGCCAATAAGCTGGATAGGGATGCTCTTGAATTCCTTGGACTTGATTTTTTGGACATCGACAAAAATCTTTGCGACAGAATCGCTAGGCGTTACAAATGGCGGGAGTTGATCGGTCGCGAGCGCGACTGAGAAAGTCTGGCTTTCCTTGATGCTGTCCTTGAAGATGGAATCGGTCGGAATGTCGATAATGCGTGTGAGGGCGTTGCGCGCGCCAGAAACCATGAGGTCTTCTTGCATGAGCTTCGGCTGTTGAACAATGACATAGCCCGGAGCCGCTCCGAATGCCACGTTGTTCTTGATGGGAATGCTGCGCTCGATTCGTGTATCGACGGCAACATCGATGAAGAGGTATTGGTTATCGGGCTCGACGTAATGCACCGATGCAAAGTTTGGAGCGACGAAATTCTTGGAGTCCAGGTGGATGCGCTTGGAGCCGAGTTCGGCATTGTGCATGTCGACGACCATCGCGGATTGCTTTTGCGATTGCAGACGGATGAGGTCGAGCGGTTTTCCTTCGACGGTTACGGAAACGGTGCTGGGCGGTTTCGATGCTATCGCGAGCGCTTCGGGCAACTTCACGAATGTAAGCGGAACTTCCATCGTCAGTTGGAAGTCCTTGAGCGAGATGACGTAGAACCAGAGGGCCATCGCGCAAATCAATGCGGTTATCTTTAATATGATGTTTCCCATAAAAGCCCCATAAAGAACCTCTATAAATTTAATTATATTCCATGCGTGTTCGGACAATTAGGTTACTTAATATCGGAATCTTTTCGAGGATGGAAGCAACACCGCACGGTGATTCTCCCGTCTCTTTTGACGATTTTTCTGTGCTCGCTCCTTTTGGCATCTTCTTTTACGGCGTTGGGCGTTTCGTTTAAGCTCATCTCTGTCGAAAAATCATTGTATGTCGTTGAAGCGTTCTTGAGCGAGGACGTTCCCGAAGATTCCATTCCGGTAATCAAGACGCGGCTGGAACATACCCGTCATGTAGAATCGGTGTCGTTTGTGAGCGCGGATTCTGCGCTGGCCGATTTCCGCAATCATTTTTCTGCAGACATGCTGGACCTTGTCGAAGGGAACCCTATCCCGGCGTTTTTCCGTGTGTCTCTGAGTAAAGAGGCTCGTAACCCGCTGGACCTTTCCGAAGTGCGCCATGCAATCGCCGAAGAGTCTTACTTTGAAGAGGTGCAGGCTCCGATAAAATGGGCCTCGCGAATTGCCTCGTGGAAGTTCAAGATGGTCTTTTGGCCGATTTGCGTCAGTATCCTTTTGCTTATTACGCTCTCGCTCATTATTTGCAATTCGGTTCGCCTTTCGCTCATGTCCCGCAAGCTCTTGGTCGAGAATATGAAATACGCCGGAGGCAGTTACCTGTTTATCGAGTTCCCGTTTGTGCTGGAAGGGGCTGCTCAAGGATTTGTCGGGAGCAGTGCTGCCATACTTTTGCTTGGGCTTATGATCAAGTCCGTGGTAAAAATGTTCCCGATTGTAGCAACCGGTGTGGAGTACTTTTTGATAATTGCTCTCTTTACGGTGTTCCTAGAGACGATTCTTGCGGGCTATTTCAGCTTCCGCACGGTGCGCAGTTTCTTGTTTGAAAAGAAAGGTGAACAGGAATAATGCGCCTTGTTTCTTTGTCTGCATTTTTGTTCTTCGTCTTTGCGGTTGCCGCTTGGGGGGCGCCTTTAAAACGGACCGATACGCAGATTGACGAACAAAAGAATGCCTTGAAAAAGCTTGAAGTGGACTTGGCGAAAAAGCGCGAGGAACTGGCGGTTCTTGAAACCGAAGAAAAAGGCGTGCTCAATACCATTTCGCTGTTGGACCAGAACTTGAACCGTACGCGATCGTACTTGTCGGAACTTTCGCGCAATGAGGATATGTTGCAAGGGGCGGTAAAGCAGCTTGTGATGGATATCGATTCGCTCGATACGAAAATCAAGGACCGCAAGCGTGCTATGCGAAAGCGTGTTAGGAATTTGTATGTATATGGCCGCAGCAACGATGCCGAAATTCTCTTTGATCTTTTGACCAAGAACGGGAACCCGGAACGTGAAGTTTACTGGGTGCATCATTTGCTGAACCGCGACCGCGAGGACGTGGAAACGCTCCGCAAACTCGTGACGGAACGCTCGCAAAAACAGCAGACGCAACAGAAACACTTGGCTGAACTTTCGAGGTTGCGCTCCCGCAAGGCGGTTGAGGAACGCGGTCTTGTGGCTCAGATGAACGGTCAGGAACGCATGCTGAATTCCCTCAAGCACGATAAGGCCGTGCAGCGCATGGCGCTCAAGGAATTCGAACGCAACCAAAGGACGATGCTTGCGCTTATCAAAAGGCTCGAAGAACGTCGCAAGCGCGAAATAGAAGAAGCGAAAAAGGCCGAAGCCGCTCGCCTAGCCGCTTTAAAGAAAAAAGAAAAGGCTGCCGAGAAAAAGCGCGAAGAGGAAAAGATTCGTGAGGCCGAGAAAGCGCGCCAGGCTGAAGCTGCAAAAAAGACGGTTCAGGCGCAACCGTTCAAGGGGCCGAAATGCATGCCTCTCGATGGTCCGATTATCAGCGAATACGGCCTGCAAGAACATCCGGTGCTCCATATCATGACGCGTAACTTGGGTGTAGAAATTCGCGGAAAACGCGGTGGTCATGTTCGTGCTGCAGCTGCGGGAACTGTCGCGATGGTTGCCGAAATTGATGGTCGAGGGCCTTCGGTTATCATTGAACACGAAGATGGAACGTACACGGTGTACGGTCACATGAAAGCAATCCACGTCCAAGAGGGCAAAAGTGTCAAGAAATGCGAAGAAATTGGAGAAGTGGGCGATATTGCTTCGTTAAATGGAATTAAATTGTACTTTCAAGTAAGCGAAGGGACACAAACCGTGGACCCGTTGCAATGGTTAAAACAAAAATGATCGAATATCGCTTAAATGGCCCTGCTTCCCAGGAACGAATCCGCATTCGTCTTATGGCGGCGTTGCGTGAGAACCGCTTCCCGCAGTCGATTCTGATTGACGGTCCTGTGGGTATTGGCAAAAAGGCTTTGGCGATGGAAATTGCCCAGGCATTGCAGTGCACGAACTCGAGCGTTCGTCCCTGCGGCAATTGTTTTGGTTGCAAGATGGCGGCTGATACCGGCGTAACGGACAATTGGGTCGTGCCGATGGAGGCAAAAGAGGCTAGCGCCCGCAATGCGGCCGATGTCTCTGCCGGGAGTTCCGCAAAGACCATACAGGATTTTAAGCAGGCCTACATCGAAGAAATCACGAAGAACCCGTACCGCGTCGATATTTTCAGTGCGGGTGCCCTTATTTCGGTGGAACTCATCCGTACGATGACCGCCTCCTTTGCGATGAAGGGCGACCGCGTGCGCGTGGTGGTTATTGCCGAGGCCGACCGCATGAACGATTCTGCGGCAAACGCGTTCCTCAAGACGCTTGAAGAAGTCCCGCCGAACACGTATTTCATCCTTACGACGTCCTCTCGCGAAAAACTTTTGCAGACGATTCGTTCGCGTTGCTTGGCGCTCCACTTGCCGCCTTTGACAGACGAAGAAGTTCGCGCTGAGGCCATCCGCGTGGGTGGTGAAGATTTTGACGAATCAACTTTGACCGATGATGTGATCGGGCTTGCCGTGGGTTCTCCGGGCATGGCGCTTTACTACGCGGAACATGCGAAGGCTTGGTGCTCGCTTGCGGTCGATTTTATTGAAAAATCGCTATCGCAGGATTACACGGACCTGTTCTTTGAACTTGAAGATGCCGAACTTGAAGACCCGGCTATCGTGAACCGTTTCCTCGAAGTCCTGTCGTTCTTGATTTCGGATTTGTTGCGCCAACAATCGGGCGCCCCGCTCCGTATTCCGGATGCAACCGGTCGCGTGAACCTCGAACGCTTCCCGCAGGTGGGGGCTTCGGCCTTGGAACTTGCGCTCGTGTGCGTCCAGGAAACCATGTCGAGAATCGCCTCTAGGCGTATGGCGGCCGTGATGTGCCTCCAGAACCTCTCGATGAAACTTTTTGAAGGCTACAAGTAATGGAAGATCTTGTCGCCTCCACATTATCCTCTACGCTTAAGATCCCGCATGCGGTAGCGCGATTCCTTGTATCGCGTGGCATTAAGACGGTGTCCGATGCGTACCACATGCTGTGCTGCAGCGAAAGCGATGTGCATGACCCGTTCCTCATGATGGGGATGGACAAGGCGGTGGAGTGGATTCTGGCGGTTCGCGAACGTGGCGAACGCGTGTTCATTTTTGGCGACTACGACTTGGATGGCATGACCTCGGTAACGCTTCTGACGCGTTGCTTAAAGACGGTCGGCATTGAATCGGAATGGCGACTCCCGAACCGCTTTGGCGATGGCTACGGGCTTTCGGTTTCTGCCGTCGACGAAATGTACGAGGCGGGTGCCCGCAGCTTGATCACCGTGGATACGGGCATTACCGCGAACTTGGAAATTGCCCATGCTAAAGAGCTTGGTATGGCGGTCTTGGTTATGGACCACCACCAGCCCTCGGGCGATGGACTTCCGGTAAGCGATGTGCTTTTGGACCCGCACCAAGAAGGGGACGATTACCCGAACCCGGAACTTTGTGGTGTCGGCGTTTCGTATAAGTTTATTTGTGCCTTGTACAGCCGCCTTGGACTTTCGAATCCGGTGGAATACTTGGACTTGGTGGCGCTCGGAACGCTTGCCGACCTGGTGCAGATGACGCCTGAGAACCGCTATTTTACGCGGTCGGGGCTTGAATGCTTAAAGAATAGCCGCTGGCCTGGCGTGCAAGAAATGTACTCGTCCCTCATGAAACCCCATAGCTGTGTGGGTGGCATCGACGTGATGTACAAACTAGCTCCGCTCTTGAATGCTCCGGGACGTATGGAACGCCCGGACCCGGCCCTTAAACTTCTTTTGTGCGAAAACAAGAGCGAGGCTTCGCAGCTCCTTACCGAACTGAAAGAATGGAATAAACGCCGTAAAGATAAAGAAGCCGAAATCACCGAAATGGCGATGGAACAAGTCAAGGCGCTTTATGGCGAAACGATCCCGACCGTCATTGTTGTGGCCGGTGAAAACTGGCATGTGGGCGTGATTGGCATTGTGGCGGCAAAGCTTGCTCAGGAATTCCACAGGCCCTCAGCGGTGCTTTCGATTATTGATGGCATGGCGCATGCGAGCGCTCGTGCAGTGCCCGGATTCAATTGGCACAAGGCGCTTTTCGAAAGCCGCGAACTTTTTGACCGTTGGGGCGGCCATGCGAACGCGGCGGGCTTCTCGCTCGAAGCAGGAAAAATTGAAGAATTGCGTGGGCGCCTGTTGCAGTCTGCGGCGGACCAAGGCTATACGGGTGAAGTGATCAATACCGAAGAATCGTACCCGTTCGATATCAAGATTGCACTGCGTGAACTGACCGTAGAAACGCGAGTCCCGACGGGCCGCTACCCGATTCGTGAACGCTCGATTCTTGAATACATCGATTTGCTTGAACCGTTTGGCGGAAACTTCCCGTACCCCGCATTCCGCGCCGAAGGCGTTACCGTACATCGCGTGCGCGAACTTCGCGGCGGACACTTGCAGATGGAAATTTCGCAGGCGGGGAGCGCTGTTTTCCCGGCGATTGCATTTGGCCTTCGCAAGAGCAAGGCTTTGCTCGGGCGTTCTCGCCCGATAACAGTTGTGTTCGAACCGATCTGGAATTATTACAACAACAATAAGACGGTGCAACTTTGCATCAAGTCTATTGAGTAGTGCCATGTTAAAACGAAACGCTCCGCTGCTCACCTTTTTGCTCGTCTTTGTGTCCGTGCTGTACTTTGTCTACAGCATCCCTCAGTATGACCCCATTGTAGATGCCCCAGATCACGAAGGTAGTGTGGTCGAGGACGCTTTTGTCGGGCGTGTCGAAATGCCCTCGATTGATGAGATATACGTGATTGAAAATACGGCTGGTCGCGATTTGAATAAGCTTGCAATGTTCTTGGAAGGTCGCGCTGCAGGGCTGCATTACCTTTCATCGGAGTATTTCAAAAAAGTCAAGGTGCACCGCAAGGAGAACAGGTTCGTTAAGTCCGATGACGATGTGTTCCTCGGACTCCACCTCACGCTCGATAGCCTTGGACGATTCATGGATCCGAAGATTATGTTTTCGGATAGCGATGACGATGTGTTCAAAGTGAAGCTCTTAAAGCACGTCGAATATTTTTGGCGCCTTCCGCCGAGCAAGCAGGGCAAACTCGAAATCTGGATCCCCATTCGCTTCCACGCAAATTAATCCTTTCTTACGAAAGTATTATGAAAATATAACCCATTTGGGCTATAGTATTGTTCCTTTGTTTTTTTTAGCATTGTACTTTGTAAAAGTTTATTCAACAAATACGGTGCTAAAAGACTATGACCAGTCATCTAATTCATTCATTACGTTCGCTCCGTTTGGGGCTTGTTCTGGTTTTTACCCTGCTTATGGC
>CAMZFJ010000052.1 GCA_947306025.1 uncultured Fibrobacter sp. | reverse complement strand
TGGGCATGAACCAGCTCGGCGGCCACGCCGTGCTCCTCTCTCCGGATTCTATCGGTCTCGGCAAGCGTGAAAGCGTCAAGGACGTTGCCCGCTGCCTCAGCCGTTGGGTGAACGCCATTGTCGTGCGTTGCTTCAAGCAGCAGCTCGTCGAAGAACTTGCTGAATACGGTTCTATCCCGGTCGTGAACGCATTGACCGACGATTACCACCCGTGCCAGGCGATCGCCTTTGCCCAGATGATTAACGAAAACCTCGGCGGTTTCAAGAACGCCGATGGCAAGCCGAAGACGGTCGCATTCATCGGTGACGGCAACAACGTTGCAAACTCATTCCTCGCGCTCGCCTCCAAGGTGGGCATGAACTTCACACTCGCCTGCCCGAAGGGTTTTGAACAGCCCGCCAAGGTGGTGGAAGAAGCTCAGGAAGGCCTCAAGAAGCACGGCTGCCAATACCGCGTTTTCAACGACCCGAAGGAAGCCGTCAAGGACGCCGACATTCTCTATAGCGACGTTTGGGTTTCTATGGGTCAGGAAGGCGAAAAGGCAACGAAGCAGTCTCACTTCTTACCGTTCCAGATCAATGACGAACTCTTGAAGCTCGCTCCGGCCCACTGCAAGGTATCTCACTGCTTGCCGGCACACCGCGGCGAAGAAATCACGGACTCCGTGATGGACAACCTCGATGTGAACATGAGCTTCGAAGAAGCCGAAAACCGCCTGCACGCTCACAAGGCTGTGCTCTGGCAGGTGATGGAACCGTTCAACAAGTAAGTTACAGTTCTCGAAAAATTCTGAATTTAAAGCCACCCTTTGGGGTGGCTTTATTTATTGCTACAAGGCTCTCGCCTTTTCTAAATTTACGCCAATTTTAAATAAAGTAAAAAGTCAAACCATAGCAAATGTGGTCTTTTCTTGTCGTCATTTTCCTTTCAGATACAAAGCTGTTTTTCAGATAAACTCACACACAAAAAGCGAACCGAAAACATGCATTTTATCACGCTTTTTTTCGTAAGAAAAAAGTAATCATTCAATCAATTACCACGTCTAACTTTTTTCTAAGATAAATGTAATTTTTTGACCACAAATTTTTACGGTCTTTTTCCGTGATATGAAAAATCATCCACTTTTTTGGAAATTTTTTCTTGAGATTGATATCACATGGTGCGTTTTACCCCTAGCCACACCCCACTCTAAGAAGATATATTAAAGCCATCGGTCAACGAATAGACCAAACAAAGGGGTGTTATCGCAATGAAAAACAAAGTTTTCGCTTTTAAAGATGCCGTAGCGTTTGAAAACGATCTAAACCTATTTAGCACTTGGTGCAAAGAACATGGCTCGCCTACTGTATGCTTCCAAATCCATTCAGCCGTGTTAGATTCATATAAACTAAAACCTGTCTGGAATATTTTGGAACACGTTTTTCCTCAGGCTCCGTGGTTTGGTAGCTCCACTGGCGGAAACATTGCGGATTGCGAAATGGCAACTGATATTTCAGTTTCGGCAATCATATTCGAAAAGCCGACAACAAAAATTCAGATTTCTCAATATGACTTTTCTAAAGCATCCGTCCGCAACATCGCAAGCGAAATCGTAAAAGCCGCAAACCGTAATTCTTGGGTAAAGGCTATCGAAATCTATCATTGCATTTCTCCGTTTTCAACAACACACCTTTGCGAAGAACTCGACGCCCTAGCTCCAGACATCCAAGTTTTTGGCGGCATCGTTGGCTCACCCGATATTACAAGTTCCGAATCCTGTATATTCTCGTCGGTTGGCGGCTATACAAACACGGGCCTTTTGGTGGTATTCTATGGCGGTGACGAATTTTTTGTAGAATCGCGCAAGATTAGCGGATGGAAACCCATTGGCCGTAATTTCCAAGTCACTCATTCCAAAGGCAACATCCTTTATGAATTAGGCGGCATCCCAGCCTATGAAGTGTACAACAAGTACCTGGACATCAACAACGACAAAAACTTCTTTGACAATGCACTTGAATTCCCGATGCTCTACGAGCATAACGAAATCTCCATTGTGCGCGCGGTTGATGCAACAAATTCCGACGGTTCCCTTACGATGTCTTCTGATATAGAAGAAGGCTCGATTATTCGATTGCTATATGCTGAACCGCAGTTGATTCTCCAAAACATCAAGACTGAAAGTGAAAACTGCCAAAAATTCGCTCCTGATGTCATGCACATATTCGCTGGCGCAGCGCGAAATGCTTACTGGGCGCAACATGAACAAGTGTACGAGATGGATCTGCTTAAGGGAATTTCCTCTTGCACAGGATTATTCTCGCACGGCGAATTCTTGCGCGAAAAGGGCCATTTGAACCAGCATAATATTACCCTTGTCATCACTTCGATGCGTGAAGGCCCAGTCGTAAAACGTGAAATTGCAAATAATGAAAACTTTAACAAGATAAAGTCTTTCCGATTGCCGGTTGCTGCGCGCATGGCAACATTCATTCGCGAAACTTCGTTCGAGCTTGAACAAACTAATAGCAAGTTGCTAGTGATGAGCGAGCACATGCAAGATGTCGCCACAACGGACAGCTTGACAGGCCTTGAAAATAGAGTTGCCTTCGACGCACTTCTAAAAATGATCAGTCAAGAGGATTCAGATACGAACTGGACCATGCTCTTGATGGACGTGAACGGCCTCAAATACGCAAATGATACTTTTGGCCATCAGGCCGGTGATGCATTAATTGTCGCCGCATCAAATATTATCACAAACGTATATGAATCCAAAGGCAATTGTTTTAGAATCGGTGGCGATGAATTTGCCGTTGTTACACGAGCCCCGCTGAATTCGCTCTTCCTGTTGTATTCCAATTTGCAGAAAGATATTGAGGAATATAACAAGACTGCACTGTACCATTTGTCAATAGCTGTAGGCGAAAGCCGCCTGTGTAACGATGCCGGAATCCGCAAGTCCATTAGTGATTGGAAAATGGATGCCGACTTGAACATGTACCGTGACAAGGTGCGCATCCACAAGCCGATTGAAAGCAACGAAAATCAAAACCTCAAGGATTTAATTTCTTGCTTGATTTCAGTCGAAGAAGCAAAGGACTCCTATACGGCTCATCATTCCGAACGAGTGAAGGCGTACTCAGAACTGATTGCCCGTTCTCTTGGCCTTTCGGAAAGTTCCATATCAATGATCACGCATGCAGCGCACTTGCATGATATTGGAAAAATGGGTATCAGCGACAACGTGCTTGGAAAGCCTAGCCGACTTTCTGACGATGAATTCGAAATCATCAAACAGCACCCGGTCATTGGCGCAAAGATTCTAATGCAGTCCAACTACACGCATGAATTGGTGCAGACCGTGTTGCATCACCATGAACGCTTTGACGGCCGTGGCTACCCCGAAGGACTCAAAGGCGAAGATATTCCTATAGGCGCCCGAGTGATCGCCATTGCCGACTCAATCGACGCAATGACCAGTAAGCGCGTTTACCGCGATGCCATGTCGCTCGATTACTGCCGTAGCGAAATCGAGAAGAACCTGGGCGTGATGTATGACCCCGCCATAGGCCAGGTCGCGCTGGAGCACTGGAACGAAATTGTGGATTACCTGATGAAATTACTGTCAGGACGTCCGAAAGTTCTGTAAAGACTTCTTGTTCTATAGAAAAAGCGAACCTGAATAGGTTCGCTTTTGCCGTTTAAAGGCCCCAAAAATCACATTTTATATCAATTTTACGCCCAAAATTCTACATTCTGCTTACCATATTCCTTCTTGATAAGATATATTAATAAAGTCACTTTACACTTTGGTGTAACAAGAAGGGAAAGTTTAAATGAAAAACAGAATTTTCGCATTTAACGATGTGGCCGCGTTTGAAAAAGAGCTTGTCCAGTTTAAAGACTGGTGCAAAGAAAACGGTTCGCCTAACATATGTTTCCAAATTCATTCTGAAGAGCTAGACCCGGAAAAACTGAATTCTGTTTGGAGCACTCTGGAACGCGTGTTCCCCGATGTGCCATGGTTTGGCAACTCGACAAGCGGAAACATTGTCAACTGCGACAAAGCTAGCGAAATTTCGGTGTCCGCCATCATATTCGAAAAGCCAACGAGTAAATTCGAGATTTATCAGTATGACTTTTCCAAAAAATCGATCAGCGAGATTGCCTGCGAAATTGAAAAAGAGGCCAACCGGAACCACTGGGTAAAAGCTGTTGAAATCTATCACTGCATTTCTCCGTTTTCAACAACGCTTCTTTGCGAAGGACTCGACACCCTGGCTCCAGACATCCAAATCTTTGGCGGCATAGTCTGCTCCCCCGACATTACAAGCCCAGATTCCTGTGTATTTTCGTCAGTGGGCGGCTATACCACAACAGGGCTTCTAGTGGTTTTCTATGGCGGTAGAGAATTCTATGTGGAATCCCGTAAGATTAGCGGTTGGAAACCCATCGGCCGTAATTTCCACGTCACTCGTTCCGAAGGCAACATCCTTTATGAACTGGGCAGCATCCCTGCCTACGAAGTCTATAACAAATACCTGAACATCAAGAACGACAAGAACTTCTTCTACAACGCGCTTGAATTCCCGATGCTATACGAGCATAACGGGATTTCGATTGTGCGTGCCGCAGGAGCAAGCAACCCGGACGGCTCGCTCTCAATGTCTTCGGACATAGAAGAAGGCTCAATTGTCCGCCTGTCGTATGGCGAACCGCAGTTGATTGTCGACAGCATCAAGACCGAAAGTGAAAACAGCGAACAGTTCGCTCCTGAAGTTTTGCACATATTCTCTTGCGCAGCACGAAAGGCTTTCTGGTCGAAACATGAACCAACATACGAGATTGCCCCATTTAAAAGAATCGCCTCTAGTACAGGTTTTTTCTCGCACGGCGAATTCTTGCGTGAAAAGGGCCATTTGAACCAACACAACATTACGCTCGTCATCGCATCGATGCGCGAAGGCCCTGTCGTAAAACGCGAACAAATTAAAAGTGATGTGGAACCCAGGGAAAAGTCTACCCGCTTGCCGCTTGCTGCCCGCATGGCAACATTCATTCGCGAAACGTCTTTCGAGCTTGAACAAATTAATAGCAAGCTACGCGTAATGAACGAACACTTGCAAGATGTCGCAACGACAGACAGCTTGACAGGACTTGAAAACAGACTTGCCTTTGATGCGCTTTTAAACACCATCAATCAAGAAGATTCCGAAGCGAACAATTGGACCATGTACTTGATGGATGTGAACGGTCTCAAATACGCGAACGATACCTTTGGCCACCAGGCTGGCGACGCGCTAATCATCGCAGCAGCTAATGCAATCAAAGACGCCTACGGATCCAACGGAAATTGCTTTAGAATCGGTGGCGATGAATTTGTCGTTGTAACACGCGCTGCGCAAGAAGCGTTGTTCCTACAGCGTACACAATTGAAGAATAGCATTGAAAACTACAACAAAATGGCTTTGTACCATTTGTCAATCGCGATTGGCGAAAGTCGTTTGTGCAGCGATTCAGGAATCCGCAAGTCCATTAGCGACTGGAAAATGGAAGCCGACTTGAACATGTATCGCGATAAAGTTCGTTATCATAAAACGGTTGAAAACAACGAGAACAAGAATCTCAAGGACTTGATTTCTTGCTTGATTTCAGTCGAAGAAGCGAAAGACTCCTATACCGCGCACCATTCTGAGCGCGTGAAAGCGTACACGGAACTGATAGCCCGTTTCTTAGGCCTTTCAGAAAGTTCAATATCGTTGATTACACATGCGGCACACTTGCATGATATTGGCAAAATCGGTATTTGCGACAACGTGCTCGGGAAGCCTGGAAAGCTGACAGACGAAGAATTCGAAATCATTAAACAGCATCCGGTCATTGGCGCAAAGATTCTAATGCAATCCAACTACACTCACGAAATGGTGCAGATTGTGTTGCATCATCATGAACGCTACGACGGCCGTGGCTACCCAGAACACCTCAAGGGCGAAGACATTCCGATAGGCGCCCGCGTCATCGCCATCGCGGACTCAATCGACGCCATGACTAGCAAGCGCGTTTACCGTGACGCCATGTCGCTCGATTACTGCCGTGAAAAAATCGAAAAAAATCTGGGCAAAATGTACGACCCTGCCATTGGCAAAGTCGTATTGGAACATTGGAACGAAATGGTCGACACGCTATTGCAAATGCGATCAGGCCGTCCAAAAATCGTCTAAAGACAGCCCATAAAAGCTAGATTCTATAGAAAAAGCGAACCGAAAAAGGTTCGCTTTTGTCGTAAAGTTAAAAGTCCCCAGCGCACTTCGGCTGGCTCAGTGACCTTAAGCCAGGGACTTAAAAAACTTATCGCTTGTCGCGATCAATCCACGGGCGTTCCGTCTTGCCGGTGTAAATCTGACGCGGACGGTTGATCTTGCTCTGCGGATCGTCGTGCATTTCCTTCCAGTGGGCAATCCAGCCCGGCAAGCGTCCGATAGCGAACATCACGGTAAGCATGTTCGTCGGGATGCCCATAGCGCGGTAGAGAATGCCGGAGTAGAAGTCCACATTCGGGTAAAGCTTACGTGCAATGAAGTAATCGTCCTTGAGGGCGGCTTCTTCAAGCTTGATAGCCACATCCAAAAGCGGATCGTGCACATGTTCACGTTCAAAGACCTGGTACATGAGCTTCTTGAGCACCTTGGCGCGCGGGTCATAGCTCTTGTAAACGCGGTGACCAAAGCCAGAAAGACGGAACGGATCGTTCTTGTCCTTGGCCTTATCCATCACCTGTTCAATCGTCATACCGCTCTGCTGGATGCGCAAAAGCGTTTCGAGCACAGCCTGGTTAGCACCACCGTGGAGCGGGCCCCACAAGGCGCAAATGCCGGCGCAAATACTGGCGTAAAGGTTTGCCTGAGAGCTACCCACCATACGCACGGTCGATGTCGAGCAGTTCTGTTCGTGGTCCGCATGGACGATCAGGAGCGTGTTGAGCGCCTTTTCCATGATCGGATCCGGGTGGTACGGGCGAGCCTTACTGCTGAACATCATGTTGAGGAAGTTGCTGCAATAGCTGCGTTCCGCTTCCGGATACACGAACGGTTCACCGATGCTTGCCTTGTAAGCAAAAGCGGCAATAGTGCGGATCTTAGAAATAAGACCTGCAGTCGTGAGTTCAAATGCACTCGCGATGTTTTCGTCGTCATAAAAACGCGGCGTGAAAAGACCAACTGCGTTCACCACGGAGGAGAGAATACCCATCGGGTGAGCTCCCGGCGGCATTTCGCGGAAGAAGTGCAGCAAGTTCTCGTGCAAAAGGGCATTTTCGGTCAAGAGCGTGCGGAAATGGCTCAACTGTTCCTGATTCGGGAGTTCACCGTAAATCAGAAGCCATGCGGTTTCCGGGAACGTCGCCTTTTCGGCGAGATCTTCGATGGAGTAACCGCGATAGCGCAAAATTCCCTTTTCGCCATTGACGTATGTGATGGAACTCTTTGTACTACCGGTATTCAAGTAACCGTAGTCCAGCGTTACCAAGCCCGAATCCTTGCGGAGCGTGCTGATGTCGAGACCGCGTTCGTTCTCGGTGCCTTCAACGACGGGGAGTTCGTAACTCTTTCCGTTGTAATTCAAGGTCGCTTTGTCGGACATGTATCCTCCGTATAAGGTGTTTAGGTTTCAGGTTACAGGCTTTTAGGATTAAGTATCACGCACTCCGTGCGTCTTATTGATGTGCGGCATAGCCGCGACTATGGACCTAATCCCTAAAACCTATACCTATTACCTACTTCATTCCCATGACGCAATTATAGATATTTTCAAAGAGCTTGCCGAGCTTTTCGGTCGGGACTGCGCTGAATGCAACGCGGATAAGGCCAGAAAGCATGATCGTGCCCGTGCTGTAATCCTTGATGAGCTTCACGCGGAGAGCTTCGGCGTCAACGCCCTTCGGCTTGATGCACATAAAGTAACCGCTGTTGCACGGCATCGGTTCAAAGGCATCCTTATATTCCGGATGAGCAGCAAAGACTTCCTTGATGATGTCGTAGCGCTTCTTGAGCGTAGCATACTTTTCAGCCTTCTGCTGAGCATATTCCGGGCTCTGGTAAGCAGCGAGCAAAATCTTCTGGCTAATGGACGGAGCGTTAGAAATGTTACCACGAACCGTACCGGCAGCCTTGTCTTCGAGAGCCTTGAGCTGGGCTTCGGTAGCACCCTTGAAGCCAAAGCTCATAAAGCCAACGCGGAAACCCCAAACGTAGTCTTCCTTGGTCGGGCCATCGAGCTTCACGGCGAGGAGGTTTTCGTGAGCGTCCACGAGCTTCACGAAGAGGGATTCCTTCGTCACGCCTTCTTCGTAAACGAGGCCAAAGTAAGCGTCGTCGAGGAGAGCCACAACCTTGTTGCCTGCTGCAGCGCATTCCGTGAGGATCTTGGCGATTTCGACAGCTTCCTTTTCGGTAGCGGTATAGCCAGTCGGATTGTTCGGGAAGTTGAGGAGAACGACTTTCTTTTCGCTCTTGCTTTCGGCGAGGGCGGCCTTCAAGGCTTCCGTATCAAAGCCACCGTTCTTGAAGGTGTTGAACGTCTTGATCTTTGCGCCACGGGCGTTTTCGAACACGAGTTCGTAGTTGTCCCAGTAGAGGTCCGGGATAATCACTTCGTCGCCAGCGTCGAGGAACATGTAACCGGCGCAGCTGATGGCGTGCGTCAAAGCGCAGGTCACCACCGGCGTGCTGAAGTTCTTGGAGGCAAGCGTCGGGTTCTTTTTAATGACCTGAGCCTTCCATTCCTTGCGGAGATCCGGATTACCGAAGCTCGGA
>CAMZFJ010000051.1 GCA_947306025.1 uncultured Fibrobacter sp. | reverse complement strand
TGGATCCGGGATTCAAGGCGATTTACGGCAAGGAATCCGACGAAGAATCGAACATCCCGAAGCTGAATGGCAACACCGCCAAGACGCTTGAAATTGACGCCAAGGAAGACTTCACCAAGCCGCCTGCGCACTACACCGAAAGCACGCTCCTCTCGATGATGGAAAGTGCCGGTAAGCTCGTCGAAGATGACGAACTGCGCGACGCCATGAAGGAACGCGGCCTTGGGACGCCGGCTACACGAGCCGCCATTATCGAAAAGCTCGTGAGCGACAAGTACGTTATCCGCGACGGCAAGGAAATGATTCCGACCGCAAAGGCGTTCGACCTCATCAAGGTCCTTTCGGCCATGAACTGCGAAGCCCTCACCAGCCCGGAACTCACCGGCGAATGGGAATACAAGATGGACCTCATCAGCAAGGGCAAGGAATCGCGCGAAGCATTCATGAGCGGCATCGTCGAAATGACCAAGACCATGGTGAAAAACATCAAGGGATTCAAGGAAGACGATACCGAAAACGAAGCAAGCTTTAGCCCAGTGAACGGCAAGAAAGTCTTTGAAACGGTGAGCCGCTACAGGACAGAAGATGGCATTGTCATCCGCAAGATCGTCGGAGGCAAGCACCTCACCGAAAGCGAAATCATCGAACTTTTGACCAAGCGCAAAATCGGCCCGCTTACCGGTTTCCGCAGCAAGAAGGGCGCCGAATTTTCTGCCGTGCTCACCATCAACGACGAAAACAAAATCGAATTCGTCTTTGACGAAAAGCCCGAAGAAATTGAACTCGGTGAAGTTATCGGCAAGTCGCCAGTCGACGGTTCCGATGTCTACGAAACGCTCACGGGTTATGTCTCCGAAAGCTACGTGAAAAAAGAACCGAGCGGTATCACACTCCCGAAAATTCTTTTGGGCAAAGAACTCCCGCTGGACGACATCAAAAAATTGCTCGCCGGCGAAAAGACTTCGCTCATCAAGGGTTTCCGCAGCAACAAGACGCGCCGCCTGTTTGATGCTTATCTCACACTTGTCAAAGGCAAGCTCAAATTTGAGTTCCCGCCACGAGAATTCAAACCGCGCCGTTTCGTGAAGAAGAAAGAGGAGTGAGGTCGGCTCTACGAGCCTTTGAGGAATGAGGTCGTGCTTCGCACTCTGAGTCAAAGGCAAAATTCACAAGACTTTTAAACATCTCTCACCTCAAAGCGACAAAGTCGCGACCCCATACCTCATACCTCTAAAGCATGTACCTAAGGATTTTATTTATCATTGCGTTTTTGGGAGCTTTTTCGGTAGCCCATTCTGACGGTTTGCCCGAAAGCCGCTTTACCCTCATAAATCCATTAGCAGATTCCGTCAAACAACAAACCATTTCGCCAATCCGCGCCATCAAAGACTCTGCAAGTTTTGCGCAGTCTTCTTCGACTATAGCTCAGTCTTCATCGGCAATAGTGCAGTCTTCATCTGCCATAATAGTGCAATCTTCATCGGCCAAAGCGCAGTTATCAAGTGCCGCGCCATTTAGTTCATCTTCGGCAACCAAGCAATCTTCGTCATCCATCGCACAATCCTCCTCCGAAAGCACGCCGTCTTCAAGTTCTATGCAATCCTCAAGTGCGACGCGCTCCACCGCAACAATAGCACAATCAAGCGCTACGCAGTTATCTAGCCCAGCGCAGTCAAGTGCCGCGCAGTTTAGCTCATCTTCAGCAGCAACATCGTCGTCAAGCGCCGCCCACAAAGGCAAAAATCCTTATGGCTTGCCGAACGCACTCATGCCCTTATGGGAATCCATGACGCTCCGCCAAAAAGCAGGGCAAATGATTATGGTATTCCTCACCTCGCAGCAATTCGTCATCGATAACGAAATTGGCGGTCTACTCCTCACCGGAAAGCACCTCCGCGAAGTAAAAGAAACCATCAGCAAAATCGACGAAATCAATTCAAGCCTAAAGATTCCTGTATTCACCGCCACCGACCAAGAAGGCGGAATCGTTAGTCGAATTTCATCACTTTCCGACAAATGGCGCAACGTCCCTAGTGCCCGCGATATGCGAAACATGGACACCGCCAAAATCCATTTGCTTGCAAACAAAATCGGACGCGCCTTGAAAAGTATCAAGATCAACATGAACTTGGCCCCCGTCCTAGACCCATCTAAAGATTATAGCGACAAGATTTCGTTTATGGAAGAAAGCCATCGTTCCTGGGGGTACGACACCACAAATGCATACAAAATAAGGGCTTTCGTCAAAGGCATGCGCGAAAACGGCATCGTCTGCGTTTCAAAGCACTTTCCCGGTTATGATTCCTGGACAAATAGCGACCACCAAATTGCCATCAGCGCCACCCCTAGAGAAAACATTCAAAAGTACATTCAACTATTCAAAACGCTTTCTCGCGACATTCCTGTAACTATGATGTCAAGCGTGCAGTTTTTGCGCATTTCAAACCGCCCCGCCGTTTTCGACAAGAACATTGTCAAGATGGCACGCCATTACGCACCGAACATGATCATGCTAACAGATGACCTTTGGGGAACATCGCTCCGTGCTTGGGCTAGCGGAAAAACGCAAATTCCTCCCCGCAAAAACTACCCCGACAAAGACTTTAAACGCCTCATCACAACGGTCATCGATGCAGGCAACGACATTCTCATGATTTCTTTCACGTCTAAAGCAAAAGACATGCTCGACATCATGATGGAACTTTCCGAAAAGAACTCCAAATACAAGCACCGCATCGAAGAATCTGCCGCGCGCATTCTAAAACTCAAGTATAAAATGGGTTTGCTAAAGTAGACGAAAGAACGCTCGCGAAGCGAGCTCGCAGCTCATACCTTAAACCATGAGCTAAGCGCCGACGGCTTGCTTTTTTGCATTCGACAAGTTCACCACATTTTTCATAACGCCCGCCTCACCTACTTTTTCAAGTGCGGCTTTCAAAATGGCGGCGGCAGCCAAGGTATCGTCCAATGCGCGGTGGTGATTAAAATCGGGCAAGCCCAGCGATTCTGTTAGTTTGTGTAAACTATAGCTCGGTTGCCCCGGGAACACTTTTCTCGCAAGTTTCACCGTACAAAGTCTCGGCGGGTTAAACTTGATGCAACAGCGTTTCAATTCCGCCATCATGAACTTGTTATCGAACAGAACATTGTGCGCCACAAAAATGCGGTCTCGCAAAAGTTCCACCACATGTTCTGCAATCGCGCCAAATTGCGGTTGGCCTTCGACCATCTCGTCAGTAATCCCCGTCAGTTCTCGGACAAACGGCGAAATCGGTTGCCCAGGGTCCACAAGCGAATGATACGTACCAACAACTTCGGAACCGTCCATCAGGGCGATTCCGATTTCCATTATCCGATTATCTTCACCATGTCCGCCGGTCGTTTCCAGATCGACTACAGCAAATTTTAGCAATGCAAATTACCTAACGGGGATATCGATATCGAGCGTTTCCATCCCGTCACGAGCCTCGACACGAGCCAACATAACATTGGACTTGGGGTGGCCATAAACAGGAACAACGAGCAAATTAGAAACACCTCTCTGTTCGCTCGGAACCGCTTCGGTATCAAAAGCTGTTTTCTTGAATATAGGCTTTTTACTGCCATCGTACAAACTATAGGTCAGCTTGCGCGGCATGCCTTTCTTGATTTGGGAAGTCTTTACTTGGAAATAAATGTAGCCGCCCTTCGGCACATTTCTCAGGCTATCCCTGATTTCTTCTTCCGTAGCAAATTCCGCTTCCATTGCAAGTCGCACATTTCTGCGTGCACGTTCCGGAGTTTCGTATTCAACCATGACATTGAATTTAGCATCTTCGGGGATAGCACTTTCACGCACATCGCGAATTTTGCTGTTGTTCTGATGGTATTCCCATCGACCGTTGTCATGCAAAACGACCATCGCTCCATTAGAAGCTGTCGCTACGACATCCGCTGCGAACGCATCAACTGCAAACGCAAAGACAAGAGCCGTGCAGGCTCTAGAAAGAAGTTTCATTCCACCCATAATTACTCCGTATTCCAGGGAGACATCCCTTTTTACTGCAATAATATACATAACAAAATCGTTTTTTTCGAAAAAAACAAAATATTTACGTTTTTTCATAAAAAATATGTGACTTTAGTAACAATTTTACAACTTATATTTGTGATGTGTCTTACAAATGCAATATGTCAGGAAAAATTCGATTTGCGCCAAGCCCCACAGGCTACCTCCACGAAGGCCATCTGCTTTCGGCACTTTATGTGTGGGCTGCGGCAAAAAAATGGAACTTAAAGGTCCACTTGAGAATAGAAGACCACGACCAGAGCCGTGCGCGTCCCGCTTATATCGAGGGCATCCGCGAAGATTTAGCTTGGCTGGGTTTTCATTACGATTCCGAGAGCATACAAAGTGCGCGAAACGAAATTTACAAGGCTGCGCTGCAAAAACTCGAAGACAAGTCGTTAGTTTATCCATGCTATTGCATCCGAAAGCAGCTCCTCGCCGAGAATCCGCAAAGCGAAACTGGAGAAATAATTTATCAAGGCAAATGCCTTTCTCAATTAGGAAGTCGGAAGTCGGAATTAGGAATTGGTACAGCGCCGCATAACTTGCGTTTTATCGTTCCTGATAAATTCATCGACTGGCACGACCTCCGCTTGGGAGACTTCCACGAGAACCCCAAACTCCAATGCGGGGACTTCCCCATCCGCGACCGCGACAACCAATGGACCTACCAATTTGCCGTCTGCGTTGATGATATTGACGAAAATATTACGCATATCGTACGAGGCGAAGATATCCGCAATTCTACGGCCCGACAAATTGCGTTGATGGAAGCACTAGGCCGCACAGAACGCCCGATTTACCTGCACCACCCGTTAATCGTCGACGAGAACAACAAGAAGCTTTCCAAGCGCGAACTCGCCCACAGCCTAAGGCAAGACAAAGAGGCGGGCATTACTCCCGAAACGCTTTTCGGACGAGTCTGTTACAAGGCTCACCTGACCGAAAGTGAAACGCCCATCACACTCATTGACGCAATGTCCATAATTATGGAGCGGCTATAACCGCACATTGCAAAAAAAAATTTATATTCGTGGTATGACTTCGACGTCTGTGTCAACTACTATAGAAAAGATTTGCGAAGAGGCTGCCGCCTTTGATAGCAAAGACTGTCTACTCAATTTTTCGCAAAAGAATAAGATTCAATCCCCGCTGCTTGTAGACAGCGGAGACAATTTTTTTGAAACTTGGCAAAAAGAACAAAAGCCTCGTGCACTCGCACAGTTTTTCCCTGTTTCCGCAAAATACAGCGCCGAAAAACAGGCCGCCGACCTCGATGCATTCCGCAAGATTTTAAAATCCAAAACTGAGGATTTTTGCAACCAAGACTTGTACATGGTTAAGGGGTTTATCAAGTATGACGAAAAAATGCTTGCCCCAGCACTCCTGGTTCCGTTGACCTACGACCCCGAGCACGATACCGTAGCCATTTCTGCAGGTGCGCCCGTCGAAAACATAGCGCTCCAGGCTCTCGACAAAAGAATCAAGTATCCAGTTGCTACAGACTTTTACAAGAACGGAACATTCGAACTCCAGAAGTTTTTTGAAACGCTTGAAAAAAAGATTGCACCGAGAAACGACTGGAAGTTTACGAGCAATGGTTTTTGCCTGATGTTTTACAGCGCCAACAGCCTCCTCCTCAAGAAGGCCCTGTCAGACGACTGTTGGACAACATCAAAAGCTGCAAACAACGAGTTTTTCATAGCGACCATCGGAAACGAAGGTTTCTTGCCGCACCCATCGCTATTCGATAGCGTACCCTACGATCACGTTTACAATCCTGTCAATCACGTTTTCCCATACACGACAGATTCACAGACAAACAAAGCGGTCATCGATGCTCTTCACGAAGACAACTTTGCATTTGCCATACAAACGCTTCCCGGTGCAGAAAAAGCGAAAGTGGCCGTAAACATCGCCGCAGAATGCCTGCTGAAAAAAAAGAAAGTTTGCGTGATTAGCCGCAGGGCCATTACAAAGTTCAATTTTGATAACGCCTGGAAACCGCCATATCGTTCGTTCCAGAGTCCCGAACGCGATGTACTCAAGACCTCGCTAAAAGAACTTCGTGCAAAGATCGTCACTTACTATGATTCTGTCAATCTGCCGCTAAAGCCCAGTGGAATAACGCTCACCGAGCTTTTTGATGGAATCACTAAATTAAAACCATTTAAAACGAAATTTGAAAACGACCTTTTCAAGGGTGTCGAAAACGTTCATTACGACAAGTTCAAGTCCATGCGCGCAAGTCTTGAACGAATAGCGGAACTGTTCTTCAATGAAAATGGAATCGAAATCTACGAAGCGTTCCAAGGGATAATGTTGCCTGCCGTTTCAAAAGAACGTAAAAACGCAATTGGCAGAGAACTTGAACAGACAAAGATTTTAATTGACGCCATTAAGCCGTTTGCAGAAAACATTATCAAATCAAAGCTCTATCCTTCGGGAACCAAGCTTGCCGACATTCTTAACCTGATCGATATACTTCAGAGTAGCTTCGAGAACGATTTACCAGCATTCGAAGAATGGAACCTGCATTCAAACGGATGGATTGCCTACCAAGACGACCTGAACGATCTTCCCAATGCAGGCGCCCGTTGGACAGATTATCGCCGCAAAGGTTCTGATGTCTTTACCGATGACGCCGTGGACAAAAACATTATTGCAGCCCGCGACGAATTCTCCAACAGTCTCAATTCTACACTGAAATCGCTTTCGGACCATTACCGTAGACCCAAGCGCCTACTACTCAGTGTCTTCAAGAATCCAAAGAGCATCACCTCTGACGAAATGCTCCTTGAAGAAGTGGACAAGCTTATCGAAATTCAGGAATACAAACGCAAGTTCAAGGATTCCTCTGTTCTTGCCACGCGCTTGTTCGGCAAAGACTGGAAATTCGAAAAGACCGACTGGAATGATTTGGCCAACAAGATTCGCCGTTACTACGTATTCCGCGCGCACTTCAAGAACCACGAGCATTTCGACAACCTGATACAATTGCTTGAAAAATGGTATTTATTCAAGCCGTTTGCCGAAGACTTTGACAACATTCGATTGAGAATCAGAGAACTACAGCACAAATTCCAGAACATCAGCAGAACGCTTATTTTAAGCGAAACCATGGAAATTCCCAGTGTAGAATTGTGGTTTGGTCAAATTGAACGTTTGTCGGCACACTGGAACGACCAAAATATTTATTTGCAACTTCGCGAACACATGGAAAACATCAACGATTCTCCATGTGAAAATCTCGCGGAATATATAACCGATTCAAAAAATGCCAGCAAGGATCTTGCCATGGCATTTGCACGTGCATGGACAAACGGCCAAATGCAAATGGCAACGGTCAAATGTCCAGAACTGTTCAGCACGTCTTCGAAAAATCGAAAACAACAGAGCAAGCAATACAGAACATTGCTAGACCAATTCTGCAACGCGAACTTCCGTGCCGCACACGAAGCTGCCGAAAAAAATCCTGCACTGTTCAAAAATATTACTTTATCGCAATCATACAATCTTGATTTAGACTCTTTCGACGTAACATTATTCCTGGATGCCGATTGCACGACCATTGCCGAAGTCATGCCTGGAATTTACCATTCGAAAAAAGTCATTCTCTTGGGGAACCCTTACGCGCCCGTACTCGAAACGCTCCCCATGGACGCCTGCGATACCGAAGTTTCGTCGCAATCGATTTTCTTTAAGGATAACGTTCTTTCGGCTTCACTCCGCAAAGGAATACCGACACGTGTTATCGGTTTCACAACGCAGTACGCAAGCCCATCGTTATTCAACTTTGCGAACAACCGAATTTACTATAACGAAATTGCGCAGTTCCCGAATTCAATACTGACGACAAACAAGTTACAGACTCTCAAGTTATCGCAAGACAAAGTCGCCTCCATTGCTGAAAAGGCCATACAACACGCCCTAAAGAATCCAGGACAAACACTTGGCATTATTGCATCGAATCAATCGTTATGCAGCGAAATTCAAGAAGCGCTTCAAAAGTCTTTGGAAAAAAATCCGAACGCTGCAAGATTCTTCGGGCAAGGGAATTTGCAAAACAAGTTCTACATCAAGACCGTCGAACGTGCCGTTGATCTTTACCGCGATGTCATTTTCGTATGTGCGGACACCAACAGTGAAAAAGGCGCCAGCGAAATCAGCAAGCTTGCCATTGGCACAACGCTTGCCAAGCAAAGCCTTTCTCTATTCTTGACGAACGAAGAGGCCGATAAAATTGCCAAAGCCAAGCCTAGCCTATTCCAAGCATGGGTCCAGTCACTCAAGGCGAAAACTTCTTTTGACAACCCAATCGATTACGCCACACAAGAATCCGATTTTGACGTACAAATTAAAGAAATTTTCAAACAAAGTTCTATTGCGTATAAGGACTACCTCGCTACGGGCAACATACCTATAGGCCCCGTTGTCACTGATGCCAACAACCCCAAGCATTTCCTTGCGGTTATCGAAACCGATTGCGGCTGCGGTCTTTATAAAGAATCCATCGAAGACCGCGTTTACATTCGACCGAACACGCTTTCGAGGTTCGGGTGGAAAATCTTGAACATGTGGCTCCCGCTTTGGCACATTTCGAACGCGGACGAAAAAGAAAACCTCGTTACCACCATTGCAATTGAGCAAAGTGTCGCACCGCCACCGCAAGAAGACACTCCTGTCGACGATGCAGAACAGAGCAATAGAGTTCAGGCAGAACCCTACAACGTAGTACATTTTGCCATGGATGCCGCTTCGAAAAAAATACCCATTCAGGAACATCCAATAGACAAGCTCATCGAACAGC
>CAMZFJ010000050.1 GCA_947306025.1 uncultured Fibrobacter sp. | reverse complement strand
CTCCAGCCCGCAAACAAGCTTGAAATTGCGGGTCTTTTCTTCTGCTTAGCAAATATACATTCTTCAAATGTCATATTATGACATTTTTCAAAATTTGCTCTTAAAATTTACCCACTGCCGACACTTTCTTCAATTCCTCCACTATCGGGTGGTACATCGCCGGAGTAACCTCGCCGTTCAATTCCTCGCTGTAAGTCCGCACACTCACATTTTTCGCATTTTCGCACAGCATTCTGCGCCATCTGTAAGGAATTTTCCGCTAGGCCAGTGTTTCCAAGCATTTGTTGATTTTCCGAGGCAATGTAATCCTTCATTTTCTTGAACAAACATATTAGAGCGATGCTCTGACGCACAGCCAAATTGCCCTTGAGAATGTACATAAGCATATAAACGCCTTGCTCGGTAAACGTGTAGGGAGCGCATCTTTGCCGCCCCAACTTGAGGTGCAAATTTTGCACTCACTTCGGATATATCAGCGGATATTCGTACCCATACGCTTCTTCGTACTTGTCCGTAATTTCAAATTCGTCCGAGAACTGCGATGCAAGCTGGCAAAAGAGCACCAGTTTTCCTTCCAAATCAATTTCGTAGGGATAACTGTAATTCATGACATAGTAAAACAAATCCGTACTCGTCGCCATGAATTCGTTTTTCATCTCGGTCTGATCGACCATCGGGATGACGATATTCTGTGCGGCAATTTCACTTTCATCAAGCGGGTCTGCCAATTTTTTTCGAAGGTTGCTGCAGTTCTGCTTTCGGCCACACACTTCACGCAATACAGAGAGTCCGTCGTCGCTTCCTCTCAGCCAATCGAGCGATACCTTGATTCTGTAGCCCACATTCGGTTCCATCCAAACAGGGTTTCGACTCGCCAGAACGTTCGTAACATCAGTATTCGTTTCGAGCACTTGCTGGTCGCGGAAATATTTCACCAAGCGAATCTTTTTCAATAGTTCGCTTTGGTAATCAATCAAGTTCAGATATTCGATAATCTGCTTTTCGATTTCTATTAAGTTGTGCGAAGACTCGTTCAAGTCATACCGCAAATCATCAACCACAATTCGCAAATCCGCATCCATCGCAATTTTAAAAAATGCAGCCTGATTGTCTATCACTTTTTCCGCTTCAATTATCTGCAACTTGATACCGTCGCGTTTTTCATCGAGATGCTTGAGTTTCGCCTTTTTGATTTTGTAATTTGGTTCGTTCTTGTAAGTGTTATCGACATTACGCTTCAAGTCTATGACGTTACGCTTTGTATTGAGTGCAATATTTTTCAAGCTTCGACGCACTTCGCGCAAGTAATTGTACTTTTGCGATTCATTCGTTTCTTGCAAGTAATATTCGATAGTTTCGTTCAGATGGTCAATATTCGCCTTAACGCTTTCGACATTGATTTCTTCGTTGACTTCAAGAACCTCTTCGAAGAACTTGAGATAAACATCTTCAAGTTCCAAAAAATTTCCGTTGTCACGAATGATGCCATAATCCACCAAATACTGAATACGCGACATTTTGTAATCGACAAGTGGCTCCGCCAGATCCATGCGAAACGAGAGCGTTTTTCGCTTCGCAAACATTTCTTTTAGCAAAGCCTTCTCGCGAGAAAGAGCCTGAATGAGTTCATCGATGGAGCGAAAATTATTCATAGTCAGAAAATTATAAAAAAATCGCCCTAGCATTTAACTAGAGCGAAACTTAGCGTTATCATTCCCGCGACCTGCGCAGCATAGCCGATGTAATGTGGGAATCTTCTTATGTCACTTTCAGCTTGGTCATGCTTTTTGCACAAATGCCCATGGTCGATACGTTGTGCAAGAAGGCAGACGTTGTCGGCGAGAGGAGCCCGAGAAAACCGCCTACAAGCAAGCTCGTATTGAACGTCACGATAAAGCGGTAATTTTCAGAGATGCGCCCCATCAGCTTTTGGCTCAAGAGGCGCAGTTCCACGAGGTCTTCGAGATTTTCGCGGCGGAGCGTCACATCGGCAGTTTCGCGGGCAATGTCACTAGCATCGCTCATAGCGACAGAGACATTCGCCGCAGCAAGCGCAGGAGCGTCATTGATGCCGTCACCCACCATAATAACACGCTTGCCTTCGGACTTCATTTGTTCTACATAGCGGTGCTTATCTTCGGGCAAGACCTGCGCATAGAACGTATCAATTCCCAAATGTTCTGCAACGCGTTCTGCTGCATTCAAGCTATCGCCCGTAAGCATTACCACATTCTTGATTCCGCTTTCACGCAGTCCGCGAATGGCATCTGCAGCTTCTTCACGCGGAGGGTCGCCAATGCAAATGGCTCCCGCCAACTCGCCGCCAATGCCGAGGTAAATCACGGACGCAGCACCCGCCTGTTCGTCAATAATCGCCTGGTTCGCTTCAGAAACATTGACCTTTTCATCTTCGATGACAAAGTGCTTGCTTCCGATGACCACGCGCTTGCCCTTGAGCGAAGTCGCGATACCGTGCGCCACGATGTACTGCACATCGGCATGTTCTTCGGCGTGATTGATATTGCGTTCCATCGCTGCCTTGACAATCGCACGAGCCATGCTATGCGGGAAATGTTCCTCGATGCATGCCGCAATTTTCAAGATACGCTTTTCGGAATACTCGCCGAACGGAATAATCTTTTCGAGTCGCGGTTCCGCCTTCGTGAGCGTTCCCGTCTTGTCGAACACAATCGTATCGGCAAGCGCAAGCTCTTCCAAGTACTTGCCGCCCTTCACCGTCATGTCCATATCCGCCGCTTCACGCAATGCAGAAATCACGGAAATCGGCGTCGAAAGCTTTATCGCGCAAGAGTAATCCACCATCAAGATGGAAACCGCACGCGAGATGTTTTGCGTCAGCAAAAGCGTAAGCCCAAAACCAAGGAAACTGAACGGCACGATGCTATCCGCCAAATGCTCGGCACGACTCTGCACGCTAGCCTTCAAGTCTTCGCTACGGTCAATCAGTTCCACAATTTTTTGGATTTTCGTATTGCTATTGACCGCATGGACCTTCACGACAATCGCGCCTTCTTCAAGAACCGTCCCTGCAAAGACAATTCTGCCCGCAGTCTTCATCACCGCCTTGGATTCGCCTGTCATCGTCGATTCATTCACGAAGGCTTCGCCTTCTATCACGCGACCGTCCACAGGAATCATGCTGCCAGAGCGAATGCGAACAAGATCATCGACCTGGACATCCTTCATATCCACCAAAGTATCCACGCCGTCTTTCACGACCCAGACCTTATCTACCTTGACGGCGAGGCTCCCTGTAAGCGCCGTACGCGTACGCGCCTTAGTGTAATCTTCGAGCAAGCCCGAGACGCCCAAAAGGAACATGACCGTCCCAGCAGATTCGTAATTACGCTGCAACAGCGAAGCGCCAATGGCAGCACCGTCCAATACATCAACGGTGAGGTTTCCGCTCATGAGCGTTGAAATTCCGCGAGCCACATAACGCAACCCACGAACAACCGTAATCGCCGTGCGAATCGGGGGCGGCAAAAACCAACGCGACAAATAGCGCCTTGCAATCATCATCGCAAGGTTGTTTTTAAACCCGTCATCCAAAGCTTGCAACTGGTATTCCGTTTCACCGTCGCATTCGGGCAATTCTTTGGGGTTGAGCGCACTTACAAAATCAAGAATCCGCTTACGGCTCGTCTCGAAATCACCCGCCTTGGCGGAATATTCAAAAAGGAGCCCGCCATTGACGCTACGCACCACAACACTTTTAACGCAAGGCTCACTCAAGCAAGCCTTGTGAATGCGCGCTTCATAATCACGTTCAAAAGCGTACGCCCCAGCACGCAAGCGAAGGCGACCCGGCTTATCGTAAACGATTCTGAATTTCATAGCGATTAAAAACCTGCAAAAATAAACTGTAGGCTATGGGGTATGGGCTCGTTCGCCTTCGGCTCACTTTGGGCTATGAGCTTAATGTAATGGAATAGCCCAAGCGTAGCGACCTCAAAGCGAAGCGTGCTGAGAGGAGCTTTAGCTCCGACCCCATCGCTCAAAGCCTACTTAATCCCTGCTTCTGCCTTGGCGTCGTTGCAGATATCAGCAGCTTCGTCCTTCATATCCTGGAATGCAGCCTTGGCGTCAGCCGTGAACTTCATGCCATGAGCAAGTCCCTGAACGGCAAGTTCGCGGGTTTTCTTTGCCTTGAGCACTTTCTTAGCCACAGCAGAACCCACAGCGCCAGCAATTACAAGCCAGAATTTTTCATTCTTGAACACAGACATATCATTCTCCTTATTAAAGAAAAATCAGCGGAGCACTTGCCCGCTTTTAAAAATTAGATACTCTCCCCTCCCACTGCAAATTACAAACAAATTAAATACATAACTCTTGCAACCCCGCGTCGCAGTTGAGTTTCACGCGACCGACGCTAACATTGTTAGTGAATTTCTAACAATGTTAGACTCTCTAATTTTGTTAGACTCACTAACTTTTCTTAGCGGAGGCTTTCAATTACGAAAGTGCAAGAACTTTGCCGAGTTCACGGCACTTTTCCTTGCCAGCGTCATCGGGAGCGCCTTCGATCGCGAGCGGATCATCAGCAAGCACAAGGCCCGCATTTGTAGCATCTTCTTTCCACGGAGTCATCCATTCGCCGCCACCCCAGCCGTACGAACCGAAAAGCACCACCTTTTTTCCCGCAATCTGCGTTTTCAACTGGTCATAAAGCGGCTGGAATTCACTATCTTCAAGTTCCTCGGCACCCATCGCCGGGCAACCCAAAGCAAACTTGTCAAATTCCTGAGCCTTATCTACTGTAAAATCAGACGTATTGAAAAGCGTCACTTCGGCGCCAGCAGCACTTGCACCCGCAACAACTTCATTCGCCATAACTTCAGTGTTACCCGTTCCTGTCCAGAAAATAACAGCAATTTTATTCATTTTTCGTTCCTCTTTTGGTTAAGAAATCAACTTGCCACCGTCAAGACTTCTAAAGATTCGCCCTGTTCAAAACGCTCATAAAAAATCTTGTGGCATTTTTTGTAAACTTCAAAGATGTGTATCGAATTCGGCACATCGTTATAGACTTTCCAGCACCCGATCAACTTGTAATTTTTTCCACCATATGCAATAAAATCTTTCACATCTTGTAAAGGATAGCCTAAAAACACGCCCACTTCATGAGGGAAGCAAACAGAATGTGTCATGCGCTTCTGAAAAAAATTCAACAAAGATTCCGCATCGAATCCCTTGTAGCCAAATCCCTTCAAAAATTCCCTGACTTCGCAACAATTTCCCAAATTCTGTAAAGCGCTATTTCGGTAAACGTAAATAAAGTAACGTCCACAACGTTCAGCAACAACACGAGCCGAAACGCCCTTAGGATTCAGCACTCGATTCCAACGCGCCAAAATATTACAAAGCAAAACACCATCAGCAATATCAAGGCAAAAAAGATTAGCAGTTTTAAGCCCGGCAAGCGTCGGTGCACAATGGCGAACCAAGCGAGAATCGAGATTTTCAGTCATGCACATCCTTACAATCAACAAATAAAATCAAAAAATCCCACCTACGAATTTTCGCCGCAGGCGGGATAACCTATCCAGTATATATGAGGTAACGAATCTTATACACTAGCTGAGGTTCTATGGCAAATTTTCTTTATACCTATTTTAGAAATTTGAAAATCTTTATTCTACTCCAAGTAGACTCGGAACGCTCCAAAAGTTAGATTAAGCTAATATAAAGAAAAACCCCGCCAACGATTTTCATCGCAGCGGGATTTTCGTCCTATGGCAAAAATCTAGAAATAATTTATTAGAAAGCGAATACCGTTTCGACACCGAATCCGAGACCCGTATCATCACCAGCATCATCGCCAACCGGGATGTTGAACATGGCAAAGCCAGTCACATCAAGGCCTTCGACAGGAGAGAAGTATGCGCGGACGCCTACGTTAAACGTAGAAGTGTCATCATCCTTCTGCAGCGTATTCGTGTGGTATTCAAGCGGGAGGCCAAGAGCAATCGCATCGTTAATCTTTACGCTCGGTTCACCATAAGCAAAGAAGTATTCCGGAATTTCTTCACCGTGAACGGTCGGATTCTTCTTGTCAATAATGGCATAGAACACAGAGCCCTTGATATTGAACGTGCCAAGATCTAAAGACGGTTCACCGAGGATCGCATGCGTTGCCTTCGGATTCTTTTCGCCAAGAGCATCAGCATGCAAGCCATAAACAGCGTGCAAGGCAAATGCGCCGAACTTCAAGTTTGCATCAAGGCCAGCATGCAATTCATTGTGCTTAGCTTCCTGATAAGACTTGTAATCCACAAACGGGCGCAACACGTGTTCGCCAAGGCCCAGTTCATAAGCGAGGTGCAAGTCGTAAGCAACGCCTACGCACGATTCTTCACCATCTTCTTCAACGCAGATTTTATTGTCGTTGTCGCCGCGACCAAAGCCGAGGCCAAAAACAAGGCCGTTATAGTCAATTTCAAATCCCCGGATATCGTGTTCTGCCATACCGGCGGCATTATCGGCCGGATCATCATAACCGTAGAAGTTCAGGAACGCGCCTTCCGAGAAGGTCAAGTCACCGAACTTTACAGCAAACTTATCGCTATGCGTGTACTGGACAAAGGCGCCATTGTAAATAGCGGTCGGATCCGTCGTTTCACCATCAGCTTCAAGCTGCACAGATGCAGACCACTTATCATTAAATTTCACATCAACATTCAAATCAAAAGTAGAAGCGTAGCTATGGCTCTTAATGTCGTCATTGATGACATCGCCAGTGTAAGCATCAAATTCTACTTCGCCAGAGAACTTGACTTCAGGGCCCTTGGAAGCCTCGGTTGGTGAGCTCGCCGAACCATCGGCAAAAGCCGGAGCAGCAAGAAGGGAAACGGCAGCAAGGCCAAACAAAAGGTTGGATGTTAAACGAGTCTTCATTTTTACTCTCCTATGACGGTTTGTATTTCTTTTTTGTAACACCCCGTCTAGACTTTTACATTTTGTGTTACAAAATTCTTGGCTTTTCGCCCTTTTTGTTCTTCTTTAAGCAAAGAGCGTGCCAATTATTTTTCAGTTCATTCCATTCAGAATCATTTTCTTTAACGCCCATTTGTTAGTTTCTCCTATCTTTATTAGTTTTGTCTAAGTTAAAGGGTTTAATTAAGGGCCGACGGCTTTTGGCCAATCGGCCCTTAATGATTCTTGACTCAAATGAAACTGGACGTTAGATTTTAATCTTCAAATCGACCTTTCTTATTTGCGCTCATACCGAAGAGCTTGAGGAATACGAATGTCGCCACAAGCACAACAATCGAGCACACAATCCAGAACTTGTCGCCGCCCACCGGAATCTGGTAGAGGAGTATCGATACCGCCCAGGCAAGCACGGTCTGGACCACAGCCATCAACACACCAAGACCAAGACCAATTTCGCGAACGACCACGCCCATTGCAGCAAGGCAAGGCACGTAGAGCAAGATAAAGATCAAGAACGCAAACACCTGCCAGTTAAATCCGTCTACCGGATTTCCATTCTTGTCCGGGTTGTGGAAGTAAGAACGGAGGTTGGCATAGATGTCAGCCGTTTCACTCAAGTCGCCTTCTTCGAGAGCGCCGATTTCATCTTCGCTCAGCGTGAGGCCTGCAGCAGCGAGCTTTGCAAACACAGCCTCGCGAGCCTTGTCGGCACCTTCATCTTCGCTGAAGGTCTCGATAGAAGCATATTCTTCGCAAGTAATCGCTTTGGCTTCAAGAATCTTATCGAGCGTGACTTTCTTGAGCTCTGCGGCATTCTGCGCTTCGAGTTCGCCAGATGTTCCGAGAATGTCCGTGAGAGAACCCACGACTTCACTCAAGTTTTCCGGAATCGTGCCAAGGGCTTCCTTGAATGCACCGAGAATATCCGGAGCACCACCTTCTTCCTCTTCTTCGGCAGGGCATTCGTCACGACCCGCAATCAGCACAGGTTCTTCAGCAGGCGTTTCGGCAGTAGCACCGTCAGCGACAGCGGCAGCGCCATCGGCGGCAGTCGAATCAGCAACAGCGACCTTTGCAGAATCTGCGGCAGAGACGTTACCATTAGCGTCGGGGCGTTGCGGGGTGTCCCCGCTAGAAGGGGTAGCGGACGCCGCGTCAGAGGCGGGAGCGAGGGGAAGGCTTTCCCCACCACCTATTCTTTCGTCTTTCGTCTGTAGCGAGCCACCGGCGAGCGTTCTTTCGTCTGTCACAGCATCACCCGGCCCCGCCATAGAGTACAACGAGTTCATCGTTCCAATCACAGCTTCCTTAGCGAGGAGGCCCGTGAACAGCGACACAGAAGCAGGCCAGTTGTTGGATTCAACGCCGAACGGTTCAAAAATCGGAGTAATCGCTTTACCAATTGCAGAGAGCAAGCTGTTTTCAGAATCGCCATTGCCAGCCGTGAATTCCGTTTCCGTCTTAATCTTGGATTCGTCAATCACGACACCTTCAGGGAGCGGGACTTCCTTTTCATCCTGGACCATTGCGTAACCTTCTTCGGCCTTCACGATTTCGGTCTTTTCGCCATTGATTTCGGTGTAGAGTTTATCTACAAAACCAAAGCTATTGAGGAACCCGAGAATAGCAACGGCAATCGTAATCACCTTACCAGCACGGACAATGTAATCGCGCAAACGGAGCCAGGAGTGGATCATGAGCGACTTGAATTTCGGCAAGTGGTATGGCGGCAGTTCCATCACAAAGTTGCTAGCCTCACCCACAAACAAGGAGCGGCGAAGAATCAAGCCGTACACGATCGCAAAGAGAACGCCCGCAAGGTAAAGCGCAAACACTACAGTCCCAGCCTGGGCTCCAAAGAATGCCGCAGCAAACAACGCATACACCGGAAGGCGAGCGCCGCAGCTCATGAACGGCACAAGGAAAATCGTGAGGAAACGTTCACGCTT
>CAMZFJ010000049.1 GCA_947306025.1 uncultured Fibrobacter sp. | reverse complement strand
AATCCAAGTACATCGCCATCGTCTTTTGCAGCATGTTCTTCATCGCCACCAACGGTCCGCTGAGCGCTTACAATGTCACGCATCGCGTCTGGATGGGGAGTATCAAGGACGCTCTCGCCGAAGAAGGCTATAACAAGTTTCCGCTAAGCAAGGAAGAAACTGTAGAATTCGCAAGACGCATCCAGGACAAGAGCGACCACAAAACAAACATCGCCACTTCACGGTTGGAAATTCTCAATTCCAGACACGACGAGGAACTCGCCCAATACATCACGAATGGAGAGCCTCTCATATTGATTTCTAGAAATCCCTCCACAAATAAAAACGCAGACGAGCCCGTTATCAGCAAGCACATAAGCAACACTAAAGACGATTATTTCGACATCCCCCAAAACGCAACCAAAGTAAATCACTTTTCCAAAACTATCCGCAAAGAAGACTACGAGTTACGCAATGATACCCTGTTCTTCAAGTTCAAAGCCAAGAAAATCGACAAGACGTTTGATTTCTTTATTACCAAGCAAGCTTTGGAACAAAAAGACGTAAAAACAATCAAAACCGAAGGCGCCCAAATCAGTGTCGAAAATTTGGACATAACCATAAGAGAAAAACCAGAAAAAAACAATTACTTCCACATAAGCGGCATCCTCTTCCTGGAGTAAATTATGGATTTGACCAAGTTCAAAAAATACCCAAGCCAAATCTCCACTACGTTCAAGCGGATCCCGCTCGCATCGGTGTTCGCCTTCATTACTTTCTTTATAATCGTCACCCTTTGCGAAATACGTCCATCATTTCTCGAAGACGCCATCAAGTCTTTAATATGGTTAAGCATTTACCCTGTCGCTGCGATGCTCATCGCCGCCGCAACAACGCTATTCCAGGAATCCCGAAAAAGCACAAGCCATGTCCCACAAATTATCACTAGCAGTACATGGCTAGTCGTTTCAGCCACATTAGTCGCCATCTTTTTTAGAGAAGACGAGATCCATCTTTTTTACTTCACTAGCACCATCATACTCTTTTATCTAGTAGCCGCGTTAAGCATTTTCTTCGCCCCATTCTGGGGACAAAAAGACGAAAACGGATTCTGGAATTTTCTACAAAAAAACATCAAGGCCTTAATAACCGCAGTCATCATCTCCGCAATTTTGCTCGGCGCCGTTGAAGGCCTAGTACTTGGTTTTGCAGGACTTTTCGACACCGATTTCAGCGAGAAGGTCTACTTTTACATTTTCCTATTCTGCTCCTGCACAGTACTCCCCATATTGTATTTTACAGGAATTCCTTCCATTGACGAATGCCTCGAAGAAAGGCCCTCATTGAACAAATTTGCAACAAGCACCATCCGGTTCCTCTTTATCCCGGTACTTGCCATCGGCATTCTCCTTTTTTATGCATACATCATCAAGTTCATTGCACTATGGAACATGCCCGAAGGTGTCGTTTCGGCCTTTGTTTCGAGTTTCATGGTTTACATGCTCGTGCTAGTCTCCGTGATGTACCCAGCGCACCTCGCCCCAAACGAAACTCTCGAAAAACGACTTTTAAAAATATTCCCCGCGGCCTGCATTCCCCTTGTCTTTTCAATGTCCATCGACATCTTCATCATGCTGCTTGACAGCGGTATCGAGGAAGAGTTCTTTTACGTCATCGCCATCAACATTTACTTCTACGCCGTTATCGCCATATGGCTCATCGACAAAATCAAGCGCAAGTTCCGATACATCGCCTTGACATTCTGCGTACTGTTCTTTATTTGCACCGACTCCCCCTTCAACGCCAAAACAATTACCAACCACATATGGCTCCACAGCATCGAAAACGCTCTGATCGAGCAAGGCTACAAAGATTTCCCGCTAAGCGGAAAAGACGAGAACGAGTTCATTAAAGCTCTTAAAAAAAGTGAAGACAATGATGCACAAAAAATCCTCACCCGAATCCAAAAGCTAGATGACGCCTATTTGGCCCGGTATTTTTCCGCGAAAATTTCCCTGTACAACGAATCCGAGCCTGAACCCAAATCTAACAACAGCGAAACCGACACCACCGAAGTATTCGAATCCTTCGAAGCAACAATCTCGCATTCGGAGAATCTAACATTCGCTATTCCTAAAGGCGCAAAAGAAGCCGCTCGATTGGACCAGTATTTCTCCGACGACTATTTTGAATTCCTGGGCGACACGCTCTCGTTCCGAATCTCCATCGAGCCAAAGGACAAGACCAAGGCGGACTCCGCTAGCGCCGATACGAACGCAGTTCAGGCAAATAAAAAATTCTACAACTTCAAGGTCTTAAAAGAAACTTTAAAACAGGACACCACAAGAATCCTGAAGACCGAAGGGGCAACCATCGGATTGCACTACCTCCATGCATCCCAATGGTCCGAAACGGACCGCTCGCTCAAAATCAAGGGATTGCTGTTTATAGAGTAAGAGCTTTTCGGTTTTCAATCACATATAAGCTCGCTTCACAAAGCGGGCTTTTTTTAATGACACAAGCTTGTATCATATTTTAAATTTCTAAAAAATTTTTATAAAAAATTGCCATTTTTTACTATAAAAACGCAAATTTTGTAATATTTTTAGTTTTATGAAACCAATAACCGAGTATAACGATTACCAACTTTACATGCGCGACTTTTACGAGGAGCGCAAAAGGGTATCTTATTTTACTTGGCGCGAATTTGCAAGCCTCGCCGGTTTTGTTTCCCCGACTTACCTCAAGCTAGTCTGCGACGGGAAAACGCGCCTGAGCAAACCAGGAATAGATAAAGTAGCACGAGCCATGAAGCTAGAAGGGTTCGACTACACCTATTTCAAGTTGCTCGTGAAATTCGGGAACGCGAAAAGTGCCTTAGAGAAGGAGGAGGCACTCCGCGAACTCGGGCGCGAAGCCACTTCGAACAAGATCCGAATTCTCGACGCGGATGCATTCCACTACTACGAAAAACCGATCTGCCCCATCGTGCGCGAACTCGCCCCGCTCATGCCAAACGCCGACCCGAGCGAAATCGCCGAAAAAATCAGGGAAAAGACGTCGGCGCTAGACGTCCGCGAAATTCTCGGATTCTTGGTAAAAACCGGGCTCCTCGTCAAAACGGGCAACGGCACTTACGAGCAAACAGAAAAATCCGTCAAGGGTTCCAAGGAAGCCATTCCGCTCGCCATCCGCTCCATGAACAAGAAGATGGCCGCACTCGCCACACGCTCCATCGAAAAGGACTCCGTCGAAGAACGCAACTTTTCGGGCGTCACCATGGGCATCGACGAATCCGCCTACACACGCATCGTCGAAGAAATCAACGCCTGCCGTAAAAAGATTATCGACATCGCTCGCGAATGCCAAAACATCAATCAGGTTTATCGCCTGAACTTACAACTTTTTCCGTTAACGGATAAAATAAATAAAGAATCCAAAAAAGGGGGATTGTAATGAACCAGTTGAGATATTTATTCCTCGCATGCTCTATCACATTTTTTGCCTGCACCGAAGTCACAGGGACATGGGAAGACGAAAACACATTCGCACTGGACAGCAGCTCTTCGAGCATCATTGCGAATAGCTCTGCCGAAAGTTCAAGCGGCACAACAGAAAGTTCGTCAAGCGAAATCGAGCCGCTATCCAGCTCAAGTTCTGAGGGTATTCATTTCCCGCCTCCTGTACAATGCGCCGCTTCTCCACGAGCATTGAAAGCCGTTGCGACATACGGCGTAGTGGACGCCTTTATCACAAAACGCGTCGCCGTTCTTGTGGAACAAGGGCTTAACCTCGATTCCGCAAAGAATACGGCAACAGAAGAACTTTATCGCGAACTCGGCTTGGATACATTATTCCAAGACCGCCCCAACATTACAGACGAACAATTAGAATATACTTTGTTCTTCTTGTACAAGAAGCGCGAATCAAAACTTGTTGAAGACTCCTTGTACTTTTTCTACGAGACTCGCGAAAACAACAGCACAAACGAATTGTCCCCAGTTCTAGTAGACGATTTTGCAGACGGCAAACTGGAACCAGAAAATTATTGCATCAACGAATTGGATTTTGCAGATTTGAATTATCTCCCCAAAATGTATTTGAATTTAGGCTGCGTTTATGGAGACGAAGTCGCTAATTCTCTCGCCATCCTGCGTAACATTTGGCGAAAATGCGCCAACATGCCATACTGCAACGAAAACGTCAGTGACACCATCATCACCATCGGGAAAGACCATTTTGTATGCGAGAACAAATCATGGATTACCTTGGAAATGCAAGGGAAAGAAATGAACGGCAAAATCTGCAAGGAAAATGGAACTCGCACAGTTGGCATAGGCGAAACAAATAACGACTTGACCTTCATATGCTATGAAAACTATTGGCACAGCATCTTGAACACGAATACCATGCCAGCGGAATATTTCTTCAATCCTGATTTTGAATACGGAAGTTTCACCGACCCGCGCGATGGGCATGTCTATAAGACAACTGTTTTTAAAGGACAAACCTGGCTTGCACAGGATATGGATTACTACGACAGTTCCGATACGCTTTTCACAAAGCAAAGCAAGTGCGCCAAAATTGCGAATCTCAACGAGCATGACGAAAGCGAAAATGCATACTGTGACGGAGCCAGCCGTTTCTATACCGTCAACGTATCCAAGAAAGTTTGCCCAGACGGATGGAGATTGCCCACCAAAGATGATTGGAGCTCTATTGAAGCCCTAAATTACGAAAACGGAATGGCATACATGCCCAAACTTTATGTAATAGGTTCCTTTATACGAGGCAAAGACAGGGCCGCCACGGATGAATTCGGATTGTCCTTAAGAATGGATGGTGGCATAGACCCCTATGGAGGAGACAAAACTCTTTCCGGTTACAACTTGTTCTGGCTAGAAGAAGGAGTCTTTGCGATGAACAGCGACTTCCATTCGAATTTCAGAGATATCGACCGCAGGGAAAAAGGTGAATACGTTCCTGTCCGCTGCATAAAGAAGTAAATGGTCATTAGTTGTTGGTCATTAGTCAATAGTCATTGGTTAGCAGCGTCATTCTGAGCGACTACAGGGAGCGAAGGATCCAGTAATAGTCCTTTATTACATTGTCATCACGGTCTCTACATTCTCTGTCATCCCGGCCTTTGTGCCGGGATTTTTGTATAATACCATCAAACTCATTTTTTAAATTTAAAATAAATGTTAAAATCACTGAAAGAATATCTGAGTCTCGTCCGGAACGCATTCAAGCGGTTCCCGCTTGCAATTGCATTCGCAATTTTATCATCAATTGCAATCATATTCGATTTAGAATTATCCAAAATATTCCCCCAAAAAACAACATTCAGCCAAAGCCTTGATTTTTGGCTATGCATTTATCCCATAGCGGCAATGCTCATCGCCCTCGCGACTTCACTCATCCAAGAATCACGAAAAAGCACTCGCAAGATGCCGCAAATTATCACGAGTGTGGGTTGGCTCCTCATATCAGCAACACTCGTTATTTGCAAATTCACCACAGACAATTATTATGAAAAAGATTTCATAAACGTTGTAATAATCAACATTTATATCATTAGCGTTCTAGCCATATTCATCGGCCCATTCTGGAACCAAAAGATCGATAACGTCCTTTTGAATTACAACCTTACCCCCACAATTAATACAACCTTCTCGTTATTGGTACCAATCATACTCCTAGCTATAATTGGAGCAATATCTGAAAGCAATAAAGATCTCTGCATTTTAGCAATAATTTTAATAATCATATTTTACATTTTCACAGTATTCCCCATTCTCTTCATGACAAGCATTCCGTCCATCGACAAATGCATCGAAGAAACTCCTAATCTACGAAATTTTATAATAACCATAAAATCAAAGCGGTTCAATTTTTCATTCGACTACTTCAAGTTCATATTTTTACCACTTTACGCCATTTACGCCCTCACCGTTCACTTTTACGATATCGCATCCTTGCTGCAATGGTCATTTTCAACAAGAACAATTTTTTTTCTAGCAATAATTTCCTTAGTTTTGGCGCACATAATCAATCCAGCGCTAATAAACCCCGAGCCATCTTCCGAAAAGAAAATCACCAAAATTCTCTCATGCACTTACTTCATCCCTGCCGTTACGGCAACCATTGCAGTTATTCAAAGAATTTCTGAATACGGCGTTACGGAAATTCGAATCACTGCATTAGCCTTATGCATTTACATTTGCATTTTCGCTATACTCGACTGTATCCCCAAAATCATTCCATCTAAATATATTATCATCATTTCATACGTGATGCTAGCGTCCCTCATGATCGGTTCCGCCAACTTCACCCGTATTGCGTGGCTAAAGAATATAAAGGAAACCCTCGCCGCCGAAGGCTACAGCACATTCCCGCTCAGCGAAAAAGACACGAAAAAATTTTTCTCGGACCTTTGGGATAAAGACGGGCACACGGCAAGCATCATCGCCTACCAAGTGAAGGAACTCCATTCCAGACACGACGAAAAACTTTATCAGTACTTTCCCGAAAATAGTGACCTCGCGGACATTTCCAAAAAATACCGCACAATTAGCAAGACTATTAAAAACGACAATGTCCACACGATGTCCGAAAATTTCAGTAAATTCGCATACGTGGATTACACGTTCAAACACGAAGACCTCGTGACGCGAAACGACACGCTATTTTTCGATTATCCGCTCAAGGACATTGACTCGACAAGCAGCAAGGTTTTCAGTTTCTACATACCAAAGCAAAGTTGGCTTGATAAGGACATAAAGGTCCTCGAAACCGATGGCGCCAGATTCGAAGTGGAATTCATCAAGTTCGCCCAATGGGAAAACGAAAAGCACCAACGCGAAAGGGGGCTGCGTCTCCGCGGCATACTTTTCATGGAGTAAATCATGGACCTTACATCATTCAAAAAATACCCTAATCAAATTTCATCGGCGTTCAAGCGGTTTCCGCTCGCATCGGCGCTTGCCATATTCTCGACAATTTCGTTTATCTGTTCAAACGTGGTTATGCCCAATCACCATGATCACAATCCATTGAGTTTCTGGCTTGCGTTCTACCCCATCGGGGCGATGGTTATGGCCCTTACAACAAAGCTCGTCCAGGAATCCCAAAAAAGCGTCAGCAAGATTCCCCAAATTGTTGCGGGCCTTACATGGCTTGCCATCTCTATAGCCTTAACTCTCATTTACCCTGATGACAAGGATCATTACAAGTCAGTATATCTTTTCGGGACAATTTATTTTATATACATAACTCTATTTTTAAGCGTATTCATCGCACCATTTTTCAAGCAAAAAAACGAAAATAGATTTTGGTCTTTCCTCCACAAAAATTTCAGAGCGCTATTTATTGCCTCAGGCATTACCATAGCCTTGACCATCGCTACCGAGGGCCTTATTTTCGGTGCCTTCTCGTTGTTTGACTTAAACCAATTTTCAGAACCCTACCTGTACGTTTTCTATTTCTGCCGCAATACAATCTTGCCTGTACTTTATTTTGCCGGCATCCCCGCCCTTGACGAAAGCCTTGATGAAAAGCCAGCGTCAAGCAAGTTTGCTACAGGAGTCTACAAATTATTCATTGGCGTATTCTCACTCTATGTTGTACTTCTGTACGCCTACATCGTAAAAATCCTTATCCAGTGGGACCTGCCCCGCGGAACTGTGTCTTACCTAGTATCAGCCGCCATGGTCATTATGCTTTTGCTCACACTCGAAATGTACCCCGCGCAGCAAAACCCAGAAAAGCCACTAGAAAAGAAACTCCTGAAAATATTCCCGATTGTTTGCATTCCCCTCGTAATCCTGATGACTTTCGGCATCGTCCGCAGAATAAGCGATTACGGAATTTCAGAATTGCGCATTTACGTCGCAGCCCTCAATTTCTATTTCTATACCATTATCGCCATCCTGCTCATCAACAAAATCAAGTGCAAGTTCAAATATATCGCCATTGTCTTTTGCGCCATACTGTTCGTCTTAACAAGCAGCCCATTTAATGCCTTAAAAATCACCCGCAGCATCTGGATAGATAGTATCAAGACAGCACTCTCCGAAGAAGGCATCAGCAAATTCCCGCTGAATAAAGACGAAACCAATAAATTCCTTAACAACATCAAAGACAAATCGCCCATCGTCTATTCACGGGTACATATTCTGCAAGACAGATCTGAAAAAGAACTGGCCGAATTTTTCGAGACCGACAGCATCGTTCCAGATTACCAGGCCTTACACCCAACAAAAAAAGGTAATGACCAGAAAAAGCCGAGAACACTCCTGCATGGCAGTTACTCCACAGACAAGATTTATGATATTCCCGATAACGCAAAACAAATGGTCCACATCGATACCAAATTCAAAAAGAACGAATTCGAAGTAAGAAATGACACCATATTTTTCGAAATCACCCCCAAGAAAACCCAAAAGACTTTCCACTTTGCCTTCGCCTACAAAGCAAGGGCTCCTCGAGTTCCTTGCACCCCAGAGCAAATAGAAAGCCAAAGAAAAATGATGGGCAAGAATTTCGATGAAACAAAAGCATCTTGCTGGGATACGACTTTTAGAGATGAATTCATCGATGCGATCGACGGCGCAAGGCTATACAAAGAGATTGTCCATCTCGATCGCGATGTGGTCAATGGGGATACCATCTACAATTTTAACTTCAAAGGCCTCATGTTCATGAAGTAACCTGCACTTTAGGGACAGCATGAGTCCAATTTGGCTTGACTCTTTTTATGCATATAACTATATTTACGCATAAATAAAGGTGCGCGGATTCTCATCGCCATCTAAAAGGCCGCAAAACCGCGCCAAAAGGAATAAAATTATGGAATACAAAATTAAAGACATTAACCTTGCGATTGAAGGCCGCAAGGAACTCGACCTCGCCGAAACCGAAATGCCGGGCCTCATGGCTC
>CAMZFJ010000048.1 GCA_947306025.1 uncultured Fibrobacter sp. | reverse complement strand
TGCCGAAGAAGGACCCGAACGCCGCTCCGGCCGTGGACACCAAGAACATGAAGGCTGGCGCAGCAAGCACCTACCGTATCGCTCTTGGCAACCAGAGCTGGGACGTCCAAGTTCAGACCCTCAGCAAGTAAGCTTTCGCGAAAGTCTAACGACTTCGCCCAAGCCCAAGGCTTTAAAAAGGGCTTCGAGCATTTGCTCGAAGCCCTTTTTGTTTGTACGTAAAGCATTCATAAAAACGCAGAAAGGGTTTCAAGACATTCCGAAGCCCTTATTAAGGATCTATATGAACAAAAATCTATCCACGTCGTAAAAATCAGAAAGCATCAAAAGCTGAACGTCTTGCCAAAGTTCACGCCATAACCGACCTTTTCAGCAGCGAAAATGCCTCCATGAAAGCCCGACGGATGGAAGTAATTCAACATGAGCCCGACATTCAATGTCTTCAGCCACATGACGTCTGCATCAAAAGCGACCACGCCATACGCTCCAAGCCTTGCACCAATGCGGGCCGAAGAATAAATCTTTACGCCATACCCTTCGTCGTCATTTTCTGCAAAACTCTTCCCGAGATAGTCGCGAACATCGTCAAAGTCGCCACCACCTTCGAAAAGTTGAACACCAGCACCAACGCCCAATATCACAGGACCTATGTCAAATTCCGCACCAACAGACATGCGCTCCTGCAAATTCCAGAACGAATATTTCTTCCGTCCTTCCGAAGTTTCAAGCCACGCATTGTAACCGTCATTGCATTTCCCAGCTTCGGAACAATCAAACGACGCATTACCACCTTTGCCGCCAAATGCAGCCTGCACATACAGCGGCGAAGTAATTCCAAGCGGTCTGTAGTTCAACGCCACAGAAGCGCCTGCCGAAAATCCATCTTTGACATTCCGGCCAGTCATTTTAGCGCCGCCAAAACCATCAACAGACACCGTTATCGCAGACGAATCCCCATTCACAGCCAAACGCGGCTGGTGCGCGACAATCATTTGCGATGCGCCCATCGAGCTCAAGTGCGGATTTAAGCAGCCACACAAAGATACCATCGTAACAGACAAAAGACTCAAAAGAATCGACTTTTTCATTGAATTCTCCTACTTATTTTGTAATGTACATGTAATATATCTTAATTCGAACAGCACAACAAGATGCCGCTATTCCAACTTTATGGACTTTATGACACAGCGTTCAGAACCGCCAACAGCCTGCAAATTCAAGCGATGAGCGGATTTAGAGCCATGAGCTGTTACCCTAAAATCAATGATTTCGTCCAAAGGTAAATTTTTACGAACAAATCCATTTTGCAACCAACCGTTTGCAAGATTTGCATCCGTCAGCTTTTTTGAATCAAAATAAGCAAGCGTACGCTGGCAAGTTCCAGGCCAATAATCTACAACCAAATTATGGTAATCATCCATAGAAACCATTTTTCCAAACTCTATATGCATCCCACGTTGTGCTTTATCGAACTTGATTTCAAGACCAGTTCCAAGTTCATCTCCATACGCATTTATGTGAGTTTCTTCATTCCATGGGAAATAGTCATAACGGTTCGGATAAATATTTGCAGAACTAACTTTAGGAGGAACAACCTCATTGCTGCGCGTATTTAGCACCAATTGCGCATTTGACATGGTCACATCAGCCCCATCTGAATTCAACACCAAACGGAACCAACGCATTCCATTCAGCGCGCCCTCATTTGCGGGCAATCGCCAACGCAACGTGTGCACCATTCCATCAAGCGGAACAGAAACTTCATTCAGTTGCAAGCGACCCGAGCACCCTTTTGTACGGCAGACAAGAAGTTCCGCTTTCATCCAATTTCCTTTTGTTTTATCCACCTTGACATCCACCTCAAAAGACGTATTCGCTAAAAAATCCCCGCCATAATTCCACGTTGCCACCTGATTCCAGCCTGCAGGCAAATTAAATTTCACATCAGAGCTTTTTTCCGTCGCAGCAGCATTATAATCATAGCGAGCATACGCAAACGGAATAGATTGAACAACTCCAGCATTGCGAATAATATCAGGCATTTTGTCATTATCCATACACTTCGTATCTGGCGAAAAATACCCGATTAACTTGGGATTTCTGAACTGTCCTAAACGATAATCGTAGTCGTACTTCGCGACCTCACATAAAATACGCCACATATCCACTTGCATACCGCTCAAAACAAGCGAATTCAAGGTATCATTTTCAAAAGGCATTTCAATATGGCGACCACTGATTGCTTCGGCATAACGCGGGTGCGTCGGATCCACAGCAAATGCCGCTGTAGCCGTACTTTTCGCTTCAGGATTTTCAAACGGGAATCCGACATAAGATTGAGTAAAGCCGCAATCCGAGCGAATCGCTAAATCCCCATTGCATTTCATATCCATGGCGCTCGCCGTCGGGATAAATGTACTGCGGTCCTGAACTAATTCATCCCGTCCCCACGATGTATTGATATCGACATCCCAAAAGAGCACTTCATAAGTCATTCCATTAGGCATCGCATCATAAAATCCCTGACGAAGAGACTGATAAATCGTAGCAGCAAATGGATACGTAGACCCCTGAATAAAATCATAACGGGACGTTCCCACATAATCTTCCAAATCAGCATCATCCGTCGTTTCTTTTTTACGATTGCGAGCAACAGTTCCGTTATTATCCGAATATTGCATATGGCTCACAGCCGAACCCAATGTAAATGGTCCCTTTTCGGCATGACGTTCCAAATGATAATAATCATTCTTGTGTACAGGATCACGACCTTTCAACTGTCCTTGCGCAACAAGCACCGTGGGGAATTTCTTGTATTCAGCCGCATAACGATAATCGTCATAGAGGAATCTACCTCGAGTATTCGCTTCCGACGTGCAAGACTTCTCACACTTATTTTCATAGACCAAAAGATCCGCAGCTCCTTTCGCCAACAGCATATCCTTAAACATCTCCGCAGCAGAAGAACCACCCTTATCACTCCAAAATGCAACCGTATTGAAAAGGCCCATCGGCATTACTGCCCCCTGATGTGGCGAATCTAGGGATGCAAACAATCGAATCGGGGCATCCGAATCACGGCGATGCGTATCGTACAAGTAAGCGCCATAGCGTCCAATAACGCCACCCTGGCTTATTCCCATAACGACAAAGCCATCTTCTTTTGCACCAGGGAACGGAATAAGCTTATTATTGCTCAAGAAAGAAAAAAGTTTATACAACGCTTTTGAATTTTCTTGAAGCGATGTTCGTACAGTCTCTGTAAATTGCACCAAGACCGGCGTATATCCAAGATTCTTTAGCATCATAGGAAGTCCGACTTGCCGAACTTCACCTTCCAAGTCCGTCAAGGTTTTCTTTTCAACAGGATTCAAGTCTATTCCATCAATAATAAAGAACGGACGTTCTAAATAAATACCCAATTTTGAATTTTCATCTTTCGGGGCATCTATAATGCGAATTCTCACCGATGGCGCAACCCCCGTACACGTTGTTCCAGCACCATCAAGTCCCGTTAAAGCCCCAAGAGACTTACCTGTATTTATGCAAAGTTGATCTTTACTATCAAGGAAAAACGTATAATCTATATGCGTCGCCATAACATTCGTCGCCCAAAGAGCAACAAGAGCACACCATAAATAACGCATCATCATTTTACCTCCACAAAGAGCTTCTGTTCAACATTTCGGTCTCCATTTTTCATTTTTACGACAACCGTCTGCAATCCTGATGACGGAAATTCAAGTTCCAGCCGTTCATTAGGCTGAATCGCTTTACATGAGCCTGAAACACAAACAGAAATAGACGGCAACGTCCTTTGTTTTGTCACTATAAAGTACGGGTCTAGCACCAAGCTTACTTTGGAACCTCTCACAAACGAAGTTGGAAGCCCTGCCGTAAGCAAATGAGCGTTAAAGATTTGTTTCGAACCGCAAGCGGAATCCACACACATGCTATACGCATAATCCAAATCGGCAACAAGCAAAGGAATCACCGTATAATCTGAATTTGCAGCAATAGCCTCGGCCTCAAAATAAAGCTGTTTTGGATTTGCCACCACATTTTCGCGAAGTCGATTGCGCACTACAGTGTACAAATTGTCGTACCACGCCAAACGCGACTTTTTTGCCGTCATTTCTGTAGCACGAATGCTATTCACAATTTTCAAGTGTTCCAATCCGCTCACAAGAAAATCAGCCCCAGTCTTTGAGATAAGCAATGTTCTCTCTTGTGGAGAATACGCAGCACTATACTCCGATTCCAAAGCAGGCAACAACCGCGCTTCGCGATTCGGAGAACTCGCATCCGTATTGGAAAATTCATATTTCCAAGGGGTTTCATCATCATTGTCCCAAACAACCGATGAAGAAGATTGCCCGCCAGTGCTGTTTTTCGCACAACTAAATTCTACATCGTCAATCAGGAGCGTTGTGTACTGATATCGCGGAACTTGGAAAAGCCCCACCCCCACATTCACAACATCAAAAGCCCCCGTCACGCCCAAAGTTGCAAGAGGAATTTCCAGTGAATGCGTTTTATTCGCTGTCAACTCTGCATAATACGCTCCACTTTCCGATGTTGTTCCCTTTAGCCAAATACCAAACTTTGCATTTTGCGTAGACCGCACTTTTATTCGAAGCACGCCGCCATCAACATGCAAAGGAAGTTGCGAAAACGAAAGCAACCCTTTCCAATCGCCTTGCACATTTTTTATGCCTGACAACCGGATATACGGAGGAACCATGTTGCCTAAGTTTCCCCAATTAGCCTTCCATTCCGGCAGTTCAGGGAATGATCTCCCCGTTTCAATCATTTGACCATTGTCGTTACCGTCTGAATACAGCACGACGCCCTTACATTCCTCGGCAAAGCCATGGAGTGCACACAACGCACCCAACAAGGCTACGCTCTTAAACATCCTATTAGCCATAGGATTTCCTTTATATTGATTTTAGATAAAAGGCTTATTCAGCCATAATTATAAAAGGAACGATATAGGGAAAAATATAAGTAACGATAAAATAAACCGCCTCGAATCTAATCGAAGCGGTTATTAAACTACAATAATTTTTTGAACGTGTAAAGGGGTTATTTAATTTTTTACGAATTTTCTTTTTTCAAGTGAATTGTCAAATCACTGATATACGCACCATCGACAATATTCACGGAATATTCATAAGAATCTAGATATATCAAATCCAATCGTTTTTCAAACGTCGATAAGCCAAGTCCACCATTCTTTCGTCCAGACTTTCTCGGGAAATTAGAATTCTCGGAATGGAAGCGAAGTTCGTGGCCGGCTTGCTTAATCGTGATATGCGCAAAGCTCTTGCCATTCGGATTCACGCAATGTTTCATCGCATTTTCCATCAAAGGCATCATCAGCAAAGGTTCAATAATCAACTTCGGATTTTCAAGTTCTACTTTAAAGACAAAGTCAAAACCTTCATCAAGACGAAGCTTTTCCAAGTCAGCGTACTTCTGCAAAATATCCACATCTTCTTGCAATGTAATATACTTGTCCTTAACTTGGTACAGCATCATTCTCAATAATTGCGAAAGTTTATTCATAGAACTTTCAGCACGTTTCGGATCAATCTGAATCAACGCCGAAATGTTGTTCAAAGTATTAAAGAGAAAATGCGGACTCAATTGGTTTTTCAAAAAATCAAGTTCATACTGCAATTCAGAACGTTTCTGTTCGCGTAAAACAAAGGCACGCACAATTTGGCGGAACATCACATGGTACAGCACGCAAAGCACACAAACAAACGCAACCAAGATAGTAAACGATATAACAGGCCAAACACCAAAATGGCCTTTAACAAAAGAAAAACAATACGAACTAAAGAAATCAGAGATTCCTTCATTAGGGGTACGTTCCATTACAAAGAACGTTACTTCTCTAAAGAACAGTGTCGCCACCACCAATATTGCATTACACACGAAGTAAAGTGCATAACGTTTTTTAAATACAAGTTGCGGCACCAAAAATCTTTGGTTCAAAATAAAGATGAAAACCGTACTCAGCATGGGCAAATAAAAGCCCACAAGCCCTTTAATGTTTACGCTCATTTTAAACGCATTTGTCGGGTCTAGAATAAGCACCAATGGGAACAAAAGCATGAACAGCCAAACTAAAAACGCTGGCAAAAAGAGCGGAATCGGGAACTGGACTAGGTCGCGTTCGTCTTTCAGCAGCTCCCGTAGTTTATTTTCATTGCGTTCAAAGCCATTTTCTTGCAAAACAGCAAATTTGTTACGAGTTCTTTGGAAAAATCCCAAGCGGTTGTCAGTACTATTTGTAGAAGTTTTGTCATTCATAGCAAAAAAATTAATTAAAAACCAGCCATTTTGGCACGTCATGACAATTTCATGACAGAAATCACGTTTTTTTTTAACAAAAACTCAATTTAACTTTTGCACGCAGCATTCTAAGTAATGACACAAGCAATCAAAAGTGGAGGTAAATTTGATGATGTAAAAATGAGGAGGTCACCATGAAAAACCTTAACAATCGAGATCAAAAAGACATTTACATGCAATACCTGAACGACATTTCCCGTTACCCATTGCTGACAAGAGAACAGGAAACGGTATTGCTCCAGAAGTCCGCTGAAGGCAGCAAAGCCGCCTTGGATATGTTGGTCAACGCAAACTTGCGTTTCGTCGTCAACATCGCAAACCTTTACAAGGGCCGTGGTCTCGACATCATGGAACTCATCAACGAAGGTAACATGGGACTCATCGAAGCCGCTCGTCGTTTTGACCGCTCTCAGAATATCAAGTTTATCAGCTACGCCGTGTGGTGGATTCGCCAGAACATCACCCGCGCTCTCGCCGAAAAGGGTCGCATGATCCGCATCAGCGCTGAAAAGGAATTGATGCTTCGCCGCTTCGCTCGCCATGCAAAGGATATGCACCAGGTGATTGGCGGAACATTCACTATCAGCACCCAGAATCTCGAAGGCCTTTCCAAGTACAAAGCCAACGAAATCGAAAAGATCTTGATGATGGGCGCAACGGCATCTTCTCTCGACGCTCCTGTAAACGAAGATGGCGATGCAACGCTTGGTGATACCATTTCTGACGCACAGAGCCGCACCGACGAACTCGCAGACGACAACAACCGCACTGAAGTGTTCAACAAGGTCATGGACAAGAACCTCTCCAGCCAGGAAAAGAAATCATCAAGCTCTATTACGGTTTCAAGATGGATTCCGACCTGAACTTGAAGGAAATCGCTCCGATGGTGGGACTTTCCAAGGAACGCGTCCGCCAGCTCAAGGAAAACGCTTTGAACAAGCTCCGCGACGCCGAAGTCGAACGCCTCCTCTGCGAAGCTGCCTAATATTAAGATTTATTGCTCCTAACAACTTCATACTCTCTCCTTTCGTAAAAAAAACCGACTTTTATAGTCGGTTTTTTCCTACAAGGTGGTGATTTTTTATAGGAAATTGTATTTTTAACGCATGATGTTCAAATCTTTTAGTATCCGCTCTGTTTTTATGGCTACGCTGTCCGCGCTTTGCATCGCGAACGCAGCTACCGACAAGAAAACTCCTCCTGGAGATTTTTACGACGAAGTTTCACGATTGAACAAGGTTCTTTCCGAAGTCAACCGCAAATACGTTGAAAACGTAAACCCGACAGAACTGACTGACGCCGCCATCAACGGTATCAGAAACATTTTGGACCCGCACACGACGGTTTTCGCCCCCAAGGACTACGAAAGCTTGCGCGTTTCCATGGAAGGCAAGTTCGGTGGCGTGGGCATTACCATTAGCCTCCGTGACAATATCCTTACCGTTATTTCGCCGCTCTCCGGCACTCCGGCATTCAAGCTCGGCATCCGCGCTGGCGACCGCATCCGCAAAATCGACGGCAAAGAAACAAAGGGCATGTCGCTCGACGACGCCGTGAACAAGCTCCGTGGCAAGATCGGCACGGACGTGACCGTAGCCATCGAACGCGAAGGCGTTCCCGACCTCATGGACTTCACCATCACGAGAGCAGAAATTATCGTGCACGCCGTACCTTACTATGGCATGGTCACACCGGAAATCGGCTATATCAAGCTCGCTACCTTTAGCGACAAGACCACAAGCGATGTCGAAAACGCAATCCGTGGTCTCCAGAAGCAGGGCATGAAGAAGCTCATCCTCGACATGCGCTACAATCCGGGTGGACTTTTGAACCAGGCTATCGAAATCAGCGAACTTTTCTTGAAGCCGGGTAATGTTATCGTTAGCACTCGCGGACGCACTCAGAAAACCGAAAGCGCTTCCCGCAGAAACCCGATGCTCAAGTCGGATGTTCCGATGGTCGTGCTCGTGAACCAAGGTTCCGCCAGTGCCGCTGAAATTGTTTCCGGCGCACTGCAAGACTGGGACCGCGCTCTCATCGTCGGTAAGACCTCGTTCGGTAAGGGTTCTGTGCAGACCATCTTCCCGCTTGATAACGCAGGGAACGCACTCAAGCTCACAACTGCATTCTATTACCTCCCCTTCGGTCGTTGCATCAACAAGCCCGAAAACGGCATCAAGGGACTGAAGCTCCAGGAAGAAGAAGACTCTGACGCCGAAGAAACAGAAACCGCAAAGACCGATTCTGTGAAGGCCGATACCGCAAAGCGTGACACGTTCTACACGAACAATGGCCGCATGATGTTTGGCGGCGGCGGCATTACGCCGGACGTCGATGTGGAACTCGATCCGATGCCGTGGGTTGTCCAAGTGCAGGAACGTATGGCCATGTACTTCAAGTTCGCCGTGAAGATCCGCCCGAGCCTCGAAAAGGCAGGCGTCAAGGTGAACTCCGATTGGGTTGTACCGGATTCCCTCTTCACGCAGTTCAAGGCATACTGCAAGAAAGACACGAACTTCATGAAGGTCAAGAGCAACGCTCTCGTTGGCGTGGATCAGCTTGAAAAGAG
>CAMZFJ010000047.1 GCA_947306025.1 uncultured Fibrobacter sp. | reverse complement strand
TTCATTTTTCTTGCCGCTTTTATTCGCCATCTTTAATTTACCAACACACCCTAGTTACCGGCTTTACTGCCGCCATTGCCGCTTACGGCGCGTTCCTTATCCCGAAAATTTTCGGCTGGGCTCATTCTAATTACAATCTTGTTACGCCGGCTTTTTACGTTCTGATTGCTTTTACGGTTATAACGATTGTTATAACTTGTTTTTTTTTATGCTCGCTCCAATTCGGGCATTAAGTGCTGAAAAATTTTGGTGTTAATTGACAAGTATAATTGATGGTGTTACTATTTTTTTGTTATTGAAAAGTGAATAAGTGAATCAAGTGGCGCAAGCCTCAATAGGGAATCCGGTTAGAAGCCGGAACGGTCACGCCACCGTAGCGGGGAGCAAATCTGCAAATATGTCACTGAGGAAACTTGGGAAGGCGCAGAGGAGCATTGAGCCGAAGTCGGGAGAACTGCTTGATTGACAATCGCCGCTTGACCTGCGAGTGACGGGGATGGAGATTTTTACCGGATATGAAAAGTTAAGCGGGCGACGTGTTTTTAAAACGTCGCTCGTTATGATTTGCGCGGAAAAATTCTGCACTCGTAAAAAAGTGGGTGCAATAATCGTTTGGCGCAAATGTTCGTAACGCTAATTGGCGTAAGCTTCATTACGTTTTGTTTAGCGTACTTAGCACCAGGCGACCCCGTCGCAATGCTTTTAGAATCAGCAGATACAATCGTTTCAGAAGAAGTTTTAGAAAAAACGCGCAAGGAACTTGGATTGGACAAGCCGTTTATCGTGCAATACGGCAACTGGCTGGCGGGCGTCGTTCAAGGCGATATGGGCATGAGTTATTCAGCGAAAAAACCGGTTGTAGAAAAATTATCCGAAGGTTTCGCCGGAACGCTTCTTCTTGCGTTCGTGACGATAATTTTTGTGCTAATAATATCGTTGCCGTTGGGGATATGGTCGGCAGTGCGTCAAAACGAATGGCCAGATTACGTCGTAAGATTTTTGGCGTTTATCGGGGTATCAATGCCAAGTTTCTGGCTGGGATTAATTCTGCTGTACATTTTCGGCTTAAAATTGGGTTGGTTCCCGATAGCAAGTTCGACAGTCACGGCAAAAGGAATTGTCCTGCCCGCGCTGACGTTGGCAATTTATCAGTCGACAAAATATGTTCGGCAAGTGCGGACAGTTATTCTTGACGAACTTCATCAAGACTACGTGACGGGAGCGCGAGCACGTGGCTTGAGCGAATCGGCAATACTTTGGAAACACGTTTTGCCAAATGCCGTCTTGCCGCTGATAACTTTGCTGGGAATGTCAATCGGCTGGCTTTTGGGCGGCGTGGCGGTTATAGAAATAGTTTTCAGCTGGCCAGGAATTGGCAATATGGCAGTGCGAGCGATAATGATGCGCGATTATCCGTTGATTGAAGGCTTTGTACTGTGGATTGCGATTGTTTATATGGCGATAAATTTTCTGGTTGATTTGTCCTACACGTGGCTTGACCCTAAATTGAGAAAGGGGGAGCAACGGTAATGCAATTAGGAATTAGGAATGAGGAATGAGGAATTAGGAATTGTGAGGGGGCTTTGCGTTGGCTGAAGTCTTCAAGAAAAATAAGTTGTTCGCCGTTTATACCGCGCTTGTAATTGTGCTGGTGTTGATTGCGATTTTTGCGCCGTACCTTGCGCCTCAAGACCCTTACGACGGCAATATGAGAAATGTTTTGCAACCGCCGACGCCGGAACATTTTTTAGGTACAGATAAATTAGGACGCGATACTTTTAGCAGAATAATTTGCGGTACGCAAGTTTCATTGTTCATGACGATTTGCGTTGTAATTTTATTGGCATTGGTCGGCGGGCTTGTCGGGATTTTATCGGGCTATTTTGGCGGCAAAGTCGAAATGATTTTAATGCGCGTCGCTGATATGATGTTGGCTTTTCCTGGCGTAGTGTTGGCGATAGCGATTGCGGGTATTTTGGGCGGCTCGATTGCCAATACAATTCTAGCGTTGCTGGCAGTCGGCTGGGCGAAATATGCAAGGCTTGTTCGCAGTCTGGTTATCAAACTTCGTTACAATGATTTTATAATCGCCGCGCAAGTCAACGGCACCAAGACAATGAACATTTTATGGCGGCACGTTTTGCCAAATATTTTGCCGATGGTCGTTATACCTGGCGCAATGGATATCGGAACAATGATGATGGAAATTGCGGGCTTGTCGTTTCTGGGCTTCGGAGCGCAGCCGCCAACGCCCGAATGGGGGCTTATGCTAAACGAAGGGCGGCAATATATACAAACTGCGCCGTGGCTAATGATTTATCCAGGCGTGGCAATTTTTATCGTCGTGGCGATATTCAATTTGTGGGGAGATTCATTACGCGACGTGCTTGACCCGCGTCACGAATAAAAAATTTTAGGAGTGGTTAAATCATGTTTAAGTTTAAGAAGTTTTTAGCGGCAATTTGCGCGGCGGGCTTGCTAATGACAGGTTGCGGCGGAGAGGATAGCGGCTCAACTGGCGGCGGCGATATGACGACTTTAAAAGTTGGCGTAACGAATTTTGCTGACACGTTGGAACCGACGCAAAATTATTTTGGCTGGGTTGTTATGCGCTATGGTCTGGGCGAATGCTTGACTAAATTTGATGAGAAAATGAATATCGTTCCGTGGCTTGCGGAAAGTTGGGAAACGAGCGACGACCGCTTGACTTGGACTTTTAAAATTCGTGGCGACGTGAAATTTTCCAACGGCGACCCGCTCACCGCTGAAGCTGTTAAAAATTCAATCGAACGCGCCTTTGCTAAAAACACTCGCGCCGCAACTTTCTTTGAATACGAATCAATCACGGCGGACGGACAAAATTTAATTATCAAGACGAATAAGCCTTTGCCCGGCATGCCCGGCTATTTGGCGGACCCGCTGTTTATAATTGTCGACGTGGCGGCGGAAAGTGGGCGCGACTTCAGCAAGGAAGGTCCCATTTGCACTGGTCCTTATACTGTTGAAAGTTTCGTTAAAGAACGCGCCGTTATGAAGAAAAATCCGAATTACTACGGAGAAGTTCCCTTCGAGACTGTAGAAATTCCTTCGATTGACGACCCAAATACTCGCGCAATGGCTCTGCAAGCGGGCGATGTTGATGTTGCGGTAAACATTGCGGCAGGCGACATTGATATTTTCAAGGGCAACGATAAATTTGTTATCGATGAAATTTCTAGCTTGCGCGTGGTGCTTGCTCGCATGAATCAGAATCCCGACAGAATTTTAAGTGATAAAAAAGTTCGTGAGGCGTTCATTTCCGGTTGCGACCGCGAAACCTATAATAAAGTTTTGCTGAAGGGTACGTTCATTCCTGGTAAAGCTCCCGTTCCGCCTTCGCTCGATTATGGCTTTGACCAACTGACCGACCCGAACGCTTACAATCCCGAACGCGCCGCTAAACTTCTCGATGAAGCAGGCTGGAAAGATTCTGACGGCGACGGCATCCGCGAAAAGGACGGCAGAAAACTGGAGCTTGATTTTGTCGTTTACAATTCCCGCGCAGAACTTCCGCTTTATGCCGAAGCAGTGCAATCCGACCTTAAGAAATTGGGCTTTGACATTAAAATTAATACCGTCGACTATAACTTGATTGACAACATGGGCATTAAGGGCGAATATGACTTGCTTATTTCAAACATTACGACCGCCAACACCGGCGACCCCGAAATTTTCTTGACATGGTATTGGAAATCAAATCCGGACGGCTCCAACCCGCAAAACGGCTCCGGTTATAGCAATCCCGAATACGACGCGAAACTTGAGCAACTTAGCACGGAATTTGATGCGGCTAAACGTCGTCAGCTGATTATTGAACTGCAACAAATTTTGCTAAATGACGCGGCGTCTATCTTCTTCGGCTACCCGCAAACAAATATTATCAACTCCAAGCGTGTCGCCGGCGTCAAGATGTATCCTTCCGATTATTACTGGATAACAAATTTGATTAAGCCCGCGAAGTGAGCGTGTTAAAATGTTACTCGATGTAAAAAATTTGGCGGTATCCTACGGCAAAAATAAAACGCCGACAATTTCGGGCGTGAACTTTGAACTTGACGAAGGAAAAATTTTGGCAATCGTCGGCGAAAGCGGCTCCGGCAAAACAACTGTTATCCGAGCTATTTTGAATGTTTTGCCCGGCGGCGGCTACGTTTCTGAAGGCAAAATAATTTTCAACGGTCGCGACCTTAGCGAACTCGACGCGGACAGCTGGCGCAGTCTTCGCAGCAAGGATATTTCGATGATTTTTCAAGATAGCGGCGCGATGATGAATCCCGTTCACACAATCGGCAAGCAATTCGTCGAATATATTCAGACGCATAGCGACCTTGATAAAAAATCTGCCTACGATATGGCGGTTGAAAAGTTGGAGCTGATGAATTTGCCTAACCCTGAAAATATTTTGAAGTCGTATACGTTTGAGCTATCGGGCGGAATGCGTCAGCGCGTCGGAATTGCAATGGCGATAACTTTTCAGCCAAAATTACTGCTAGCCGATGAACCGACCAGCGCACTTGACGTAACAACGCAGGCGCAAATTGTCGGCGAATTAATGTTTATAACTCGCGGAACCGGCGCGGCAATGATTATCGTTACTCATAATTTAGGCGTCGCGTCTTACCTTTCGGACAATCTGATTGTCATGTCGCAAGGAAAAATAGTTGAGGCCGGCGCAACTGATGACGTTGTCAAAAATCCCCGCCACAACTACACAAAATCTTTGCTGGCGAGTGTACCGGAAATGGGGAGGCGGCGTTATGTCTGAAGTCATTATGCGCGTTGAAAATCTAACAAAAAAATTCCCTGTGAGCGACGGGAAATTTCTTACGGCTTGCGACGATATAACTTTCGACGTGGTAAAAGGCGAAACTGTCGGCATTGTCGGCGAAAGTGGCTGTGGCAAAACTACTTTGCTTAAAGCGATTATGAATATGCAAAAACCCACGAGCGGCAAAATTATTTTTCACGGCGAAGACATTACGCAGTTGACCGGCGAAGCTAAGCGGCAAAATTATCGACGCATTCAAATGATTTTTCAAGACCCGACCGCCGCTTTCAATCCCAAAATGAAAATCCGCGACATTATCTGCGAACCGCTCCTAAATTTCGATTTGATAGCAAAGAGCGAAGTTGACGCTAAAGCTCGCGAACTTTTAACGCAAGTTGATTTGCCCGCTGACTTTGTGGAGCGTTATCCGCACAATATGAGCGGCGGGCAACGTCAGCGTGTCGCGATTGCGCGGGCATTGGCATTGGAACCGGAAGTAATTGCCTGCGACGAAGCGACCAGCGCACTTGATGTTTCCGTTCAAGACACGATTATTAAATTGCTCGTCAAACTCCAGCGCGAAAAGGGAATAACGTATATTTTCATTTGCCATGACCTCGCGCTTGTTAGCATGTTCAGTCACAAAATCGCCGTTATGTATTTGGGCAACATGATGGAAAAAATAGACGGTGACAAATTGAGCGGGGCGCGGCATCCTTATACGCACGCTTTGCTAAAGGCGGTTTTTTCAACGGAACGCGAAAAAAATCAGTACATAGAAATTTTGCCGGGTGAAATACCCAGCCCGCTTGATGTCCCTTCAGGATGTCCTTTTCGTAATAGGTGCACTTACTGCCAAGAAATTTGTACAACCCAAAAACCGCCCTTTGAGGAAATCGAAAATAATCATTTTGTTGCTTGTCATTATCCTCTAAATAAGGCGCATTGAATTACAGTAAGGCTACGTAACTAAAAGCCTACTGAACATAAAAAAATCCGCGTATGTCTTTTCGACGCGGACTTTTTTTATTTACAATCCATTTTTTTCGCAAAGCTCCGTAAATTTTTCTATGGTTACGTTGTAGTCCTTAAGGTGGTCTCTTATGCTGTCAAGAAATTCTCCCTTCCGTATATACCTAATAAAATTTTCTGCCAAGCTGTAGGGCATTTCTTTCTTGCCAATCTTAATTGGCTTAGGTTTTGACGGCGGCTGCTCATCTTTCACCAGCTCGGGAAATGTCGATTTCAAAATTTGTCCTATAGATGCCATAGAATCATCAAGAAAATCAGCCTCTTTGGCGACTTCTTTTGACCTTGTAACTTTTCGACTTCTTTTAGATTCTTTGTTCGGCTTACGCTCAACTTGCCAATCTTTTTCTATAGCCTCACGCAGAAAGCCTAATTTGTTCTCAACGGGTTTTTGGCTCCGAGTCAAAATCGCTTCCGCCCGATTGATTCTCGAAAAACAATCTGCCGTATCCCGGCACTTCGCAAAAATAGCTCTCGCGTCTCTTTCTGCAAATCCCAAAGAACAAAGTACCTGTATTGCGTCATTGCTCCCATTTGATTTGTAACTGTCATCATTGTCTTTCGGTACATTAAACGTGTCCATAGTAAATTCAAAGGCAACGACTTTGCGCCCTTCCTTAATCGTCTCATAACGAAGGAAATAAGGCGTGCGCTTGTTTATTTCCTTTATCGGGTCGTCGAGCACGAATTTCCTAAAATTATTCATTCGGCCGGAGTAAGCACCTTCAGGCACGTTCAAAGCAAAGCGAATTTCTTCAATAGTCATCTTGCGCTTAATTTCCATTAGCTCTTTGAATTGCTTGATGTTTTGATACTGCAAGAGTAATTCGAGTAACCGTACAGCATACGGACTAGACAACCTAAACAAATACTCAACGTTAATTCGAGTGTATCCTCTTGATTGGAACAAGTCGAGGATATATGGACGCATCAAATGACTAAATTGAAGATATAAACCTTCCTTAGAACAGGTGTTCATAAACGATTAAGCAAAGTGTGAATATGAGAAATCTTAATCAAGGTCTCGGCAGAAGCAATCGTCAGCTCGTAGTCTTTGCTAAGTCGCCGAGAGTGATTAAGCCAAGAAAAAGTCCGCTCCACTATCCAGCGTTTTGGTAACACTTGCCAGCCGTGCGGCTTTAACTTCTTACTTATCTCTACCCGCAAGCCGAAATATTTATAAGCCTCGTAAACAAAAGTCCCGCGATAGCCGCCATCGGCGCATATCTTCTCCAACGTCGGATAGGCGAAAGTCGCCAAGCCCGCTGCCCAATAACCTATTTTTGTGTCGTGCAAATTTGCTTTGTGAATCACGACTGATAAAAGACAACCGGTCTCGTCGGTGACGATTTGCCGTTTTACTCCTTTCCTCCCGCGTCAAAGCCTTTTTGCTCGACGGCACCGGTCGTTTTTACGCTTTGAGAGTCAATTAATGCTTGGGTCGGTTCTTCGCTTAAGCCTGCTCTTTGGCGCGTCAGCTTAACGAGGTGTTCGAGGATTTTGTCCCAAAGTCCGTTAAGGCGTGCACGTCGATAAAAGCTGTGCACGGTAAAGACTGGTGGGAAATCGTGCGGTAAATTACGCCACTGACAGCCCGTTTTCACCAGATACAACACCGCATTGACCAATTCGCGCTTTTCCCATTTGCGTTTTCGCATGTTGACGAACAAAGGCGCAATCACTTCCCATTGCTCATCCGTTAAATCTGTTTCGTATTTTTTTCTCATAATACACTTACTATATCACTTTTTACCCTTTATGAACACCTGTTCTAAAGAATATTGAGGAAAGACCAACTATAAAAAGTCAAGAAAAAATTTCATAGGGAGAATTTTTGGAGAGAATAGCATGAACAGTGTAACAAAGTTTACGAGCAACGGCACCGATACAAGTAAAATGATGTTTACTTTCCGCTCTCTTCTTTTGGTAAAAGGCTTTGAAAACAGGATCGATATTTGAAGCGACAAGAGCAACGCGAAAGAGAGCAGTGCGCAAATATGGGGAGCCACGTTTAGTCATTTTGCCGGTTGAATCCTGAGAAGTACCCGATTGGTCAATTTTAGAATCGAGACCGGCAAAAGCTACGAGTTTGGCAGGAGTGGCAAAACGTTTAATGTCACCAATCTCGCTAAGAATAGTCGCGCCAATCACGGCTCCGACGCCTGGAATTGTTGTTATCGGTGAGTTAATTTGCTTAAGTAAGTCGGCAATTTTGGTGTCGAGTTGATAAATTTGCTCTTCGATAAAAGAAATTTGAGCAATGAGAAGCTGAAGTTGCAAAGTTAGACTCTGAATGCCAAAAGTTATGCCGAAAGAATTTTTTGCTTTGAGCGAGAGTTCATTGAGCTTTTTTCGAGCAAATTTTTTCAAAGTAACGCGTTCAAGAAGTTTTTGTAGTTTGTCGGCACCAATATCTTCAAAATCGGCGGGAGATCTGAAAAGAGTCAAAATTTCTCTTGAAGTCTTACCGAAAACGTCAGAAAAAACTGATTCGTATTCAGGAAAGACTTTATCCAAGACGCAAATGGTTTGACGTTTGAGGTCGCCGATTTGAGAGACGAGAGAAAATCTGAATCGAGAAAGGTTGCGAAGTTCGATTATTTCTTCGGAAGCAAGCTCGGTGTCGGAAAAGTCGCCGTAGCGAATGAAGTCAGCAATAATGAGCGAATCAATTTTGTCGGTTTTATGTGGACGGATACGAGTAGAGTTACGCCAAGAATCGGTCTGAATGGGATTGACGACGTGAACGATGAAATGATTTTTCACGAGGAAAGAGTACAGAGCCAACCAATAATGCCCTGTGGCTTCCATGCCGATTTCAAGTTCGGAATAAGGCGCAAGTTTTTCCAAAAGTCTTTTAGCGTCGTCGGTAGTGTTCTTGAACTCAAAACCTTGGAAGATGATGTTTTTATGCTCGTCGAGCAATGAAGCCACGTGAAAATTTTTCCCGATGTCAATGCCAAGATAGAACATTATTATCACCTGAAGAAAGTATTTCGGAGAGGGTACCTCTTGCCAAAAAACGCCGCCGCCTTATTGCAGATACGAAGACGAAGCAACATCCAACTTATTCGCAGTCAGTTTAAAGGTAAGAGGGGTCAATCTTTCAAGTACGAGTTCGAGACTCAAGGAGAATACGACCTTTCTCTTTCCGCTATGTCAATTATACTTACGTATACATTAACATCAATTTGTTTTTGTCTTTTTCATTTATTATATAAGGAGAAACTTCATGGCGATGTACCATTTCCGGCTCAAATCGGAT
>CAMZFJ010000046.1 GCA_947306025.1 uncultured Fibrobacter sp. | reverse complement strand
CAAGGGCAACGTTGGCGAATTCAAGGCCAAGTCAAAGTACACGCTCAAACTCATTCCGCTCGAAGGCAACTGGGACGGTGCTGTTGAAGACGAATACTTTGACGATGAATCCCCGCGCTATTTGGCAATTGAAGTCAATGAGTAGTGAGGTCGCTCGTTTTACTCGCTTTGGGCTCGCTTCGCTTTGAGGTCGGCTCTACGAGCCTCTGAGCTGATGTAATAATATAGCCCAAAGGGAGCCGAAGGCGACCGAGCCCATACCCCAAAGGGGCGAAAGCCCCGAGCTCAAACCTCGCTGCCTACTGTCTACTTCCTACTTCCTACTAATCCATGGTCTTTTCTTCCCAGATTTTCCTTTTCTACTTCTTGCCGACGTTCTTGGTTGGCTACTTTGTTCTGTTCAAGCTCGGTGCTAAGCATTCGTTCTTGAACTTGTTCATTACCATTTTCAGTTACGTTTTTTACGGCTGGCTGGAACCGTGGCTTGTGTTTCTGATGTTCGGTTGTACGCTTGTGGTGTACGTGGCGGGGCGGTTTATTTCGGCGCCGAATGCTAGCAAGTTCCAGCGAAATTTTGCGCTTGGGACTGCAATTGCTGTAAACCTGGGCGCGCTTGGATTCTTCAAGTATTATATGTTCGGCATGGGAATTGTGAATGATTTTGCGACCATGCTTGGTTGCGAACCGTTCTCGATCATGACCGTGCTTTTGCCGGTGGGTATTTCGTTCTACTCGTTCCAGTCGATGAGTTATGCTATTGACGTGTGGCGTGGGACAGCTCCTCCGGTCAAGAACTTTGCAACGTTCGCTTGCTACGTGGCGCTTTTCCCGCAACTTGTGGCTGGCCCGATTGTGCGCTACAATACGGTTGCCGAAGAACTTGAAACGCGTACGCATACGCTTGAAAACTTTGTTCGCGGTATCGGATTTTTCTGCTTTGGCTTTGTCGAAAAGATTTTCCTTGCCAATCAGGTGGGAATTATTGCTGACCGCGTGTTTGCTGCCGATGCTCCGGGCGTCATCAATAGCTGGTGGGGTTCGCTGGCGTACATGTTCCAGATTTACTTTGATTTCTCGGCGTACTCGAACATGGCTATTGGCCTTGGACTTATGCTCGGGTTCCATTTCCCGCGCAACTTCAACGGCCCGTACCGCTCGGTAAGCATCACCGATTTTTGGAAACGCTGGCATATTTCCCTCACTAGCTGGTTCCGCGATTACTTGTACATTCCGCTGGGCGGAAACCGCGTGCCCACGGGGCGCATGTACTTCAACCTGTTCCTCGTGATGTTTGTGAGCGGTGTTTGGCATGGTGCGAACTGGACATTCGTGTGCTGGGGACTTTATCATGCTTTCTTCATGATTGTCGAACGTGCGAACAACAAGAATGCCTGGTACTACAAGGCTCCGAAGGTGCTTCAAATCTTGTTTACGCAAGTGATTGTGCTTTTTGGCTGGGTGCTTTTCCGCGCCGATTCTATTGGCGATGCCGTCCGCATGTGGAAGAATATGCTCGGTCTTGGAGCTACGGCTGCTTCGGATGTTATTTTGTCAGCCGAAATCTTTACGCCGACTTGCGTCGTGTTCATGGCGCTTGCGGGACTGTTCTCGTTCTGGAAGTACCGCAGTTATGACTGGTGCATCGAAGTGTCGTTTAAAAAGTCGCTTTTGGCACTGGCGCTATTTGTGTTGGCAACGCTTGCGCTCTTTACACAGAGCTACAACCCGTTCTTGTATTTCCAGTTCTAGCGGCGGAGCCGCTTTGGGCTATGGGTACGGAGCTAAAGCTCCTATGAGGTCGCTTCGCTTTGACGCCTTCGGCGTCCGCGGCTTCACTCGGTCATAAAATTATGCAAGCATAATTTTGCGACACTCGTTTTGCACGCTTTTGAGCTGTTCTAATTGCAATAACCTCATACCCCAGAGGGCCGAAGGCCCGAGCCCATACCTCATAGCGAAACTCTAAGTTCTAAGATCTGCCAACTAAGTTCTAAAACTTCCTTTACTATATTATCATCCATGAAAATTGGTTTGAATAAAATTTTTCTTTTGCTTGCAATGGCTGCGGGAATCGCCTTTGCTGACCCTATTCCAACAGAAGCTTTGACTCAGAGCGGGCTTACGATGCGCGACCGCCAACTCCGTGATATCGGTCTTGTGATGCGCGGTGGGCGAGGCGGATTTTTCGATATCGGTTACACCTATACGCCTTCGTCGGAACAGTTGCAGCTCAACAGTAAGTACGGTGTTCATGACGGCTTTGCTTTTAGGCACCATTATGGAATTTTCGGGAGCTGGGTGCTGGACTCGGTTTCGCATTTTGGGTTCCTCACGTGGTTTGACCGTGCCGGTTGGGATTCCCAGGACTTTTTCTTCTTCCCGCATTTTGGCGATTTTGCTCATATTTCATCGGCGTTTACGTGGGGCTTTTCTTACACGAATACAAAGTATGATGTTACGGCCGCGCTTGGTTTGCAACACCAGAATTTGGAATTGGCGAGTTCGAAAGTCTTTCCTCACGAAAGCGATTCGCTGCTGTTTTATTGGGCGCATGCGCGTTATAAGAACGTGAGTTTCCAGGGAAGTTTCTATCGCGGTACGTTCCAGACGCTTCGTCTTTCTTTGGACCTTGAATCCCGTGAACTTTACGGTGGCGCAAAGAGCGGTTACAAAACCTATTTGCCGAACTTGAATGCGACCATTTATCGCCGCAAGAAAAATGACGATGACGATAACTTCCTTCGTCTTAATTTGGAACAAAATCTTTATGAACAAAGGTTGTATGCCGATGTGACGTTTGATTTCCCGGATGATGGATTCCGTTCTGCGGCCTTGAAGTTCTATCCGGATCCGTCTCGAATGATTGGCATTGAGGCTTCGTGCTACCGTCGCCACGAATTTGCGGGTGCGAAGGATTTGCTTTGGGGTGGTGCTATTGATTTGCTGTTCTTGCGTTTGGGTTATAATTCATCGTTTGATTACGAAAACATGTTCCATGCAAAAGGAACTCTCGTTGCTGAAATCAAGTTCCATATTGGTGCAACTGATGGCAAGTTCTTTGGACGCGGTGCGGCAAAACCGACGCCCATGGAAACGACCAAGAGCCGATTTGATTTGAAAAAGTTCATGAAGTCCCGCGCGGAACAAGATTCGGAAACTCCGACAATCGATGCTCAGGGACATAAGGTTATTCATGCGAAGGGAATCCGCTATGAAAAGGTGGGGGCTCCCGAAACGACTTCTAACGAAGGAGGCAACTAATGAAATACTTGCGATTGTTCCTTTGTCTTGTTGCGCTTAGTTTAACGGCGTGCATGAGTCATTTGTTCTTGGATACGTCGACGCGACTTCAGGTTGAAAACAAGACCGATGTGACGATCCTTGGGCTGGATGTTGTTTCCGAGGACGGCTCTTCTGTTCGTACGTGGATTCGCGATGCAATTGAGCCGGGCGAAAAAAGCAAGGTTGTCGAAGAAGACTGGGTCGGAACGTTTAAGGTCCGCGTGCGCTTTGACAAGTGGAATGGTATCGCTAATGCAACGTATTGCGCTAAAGAAATAGATGTAGAAGTTAGGCCCCAAGTTGTGGTAAAAAGTTTAGCCAAAAAAAGTGAGCCTAACGTAATTATAACAGATGATTATGGTTGCCGTCAGGAAGGGCGTGTTCATATGGTTTATTCTGAAACAACGCTCGATTTCGAAGGCGGCAGCCAGTACCTTGTAGTCTCGCAAGACGAAGACGGGAATGTGGCGTTTATGTTTAAGTAGAACTTAGAACACTCTATCATCTCATTAAGAAATTCTAAGTTCTAAGAGCGAAGCGGGCCAAGTTCTGCCAACTAAGTTCCCCTGTCTACTTCTTACCGCCTACTTCCTACTTTTTTACTACATTTTGCTCCAGTGCAGATAACTAAGTTAAAGATTTTTGGTTTTAAATCCTTCGCGCAGAGAACGGAAATTAACTTCCCGACGAAGGGTCTTACGGCGGTTGTTGGGCCGAACGGCTGTGGCAAGTCCAATATTACGGATGCTATCCGCTGGGTGCTTGGCGAACAGAAAGCCGCCGCTTTGCGTATGGGCAAAATGCAAGACGTTATCTTTAGCGGTACTGAAGAACGTGCCGCCATGAGTCTTGCCGAAGTTTCTATCGTCATCGATAATAGCGATGGGACGCTTGCTTCTGATTATTCCGAAGTCATTGTGACGCGTCGTGTGCACCGCGATGGTTCGGGCGAATACCTCATCAATAACCAGGAATGCCGCCTGCGTGATGTTCACGCCTTGCTGTTTGACTCGGGCCTTGGTTCCAGCACGTATTCGCAGATGAACGCCGACATGATCAAGGCGGTGCTTTCGGACAAGGCGGATGACCGCCGAGTGCTTTTTGAAGAAGCCGCCGGTGTGAGCAAGTACAAGCAGCAGCGCAAGGAAACGCGCCGCCAGCTCGAACGCGTGCAGATGGACATGGAACGAGTCGAAGACAACTTGCGCAGTGTGCGCCGCTCTGTCCGTCTCTATGAGACTCAGGCCGAAAAGGTCAATGCTTACAAGAAATTGAATACGCGCCTCCGCGAACTCGATTTGTCTGTCAGTCTCGATAAGTTTGAAGATTACAAGGAAGGCCTCGCGACGCTTGATTCTACGACCAAGCGCATGAACCACGAAGTGGAATCTTCCAAGACACAGGCCACCGAGCTCCAGGCGAAGATTGAAGAAAAGAAACTTGCCATTAGCGAAGACGAAAACGCCTACCGCGACTTGGAACGCGAAGTGCAGGCCGCGACAATTGCCCTCAACGACTTGAACAACAACATCGTCCGTTTGCGAGATTCCATGTCGGGCCTCCAGTCTTCGAACGACAAGGCTCAAAGCGAAATTGAACGCAGCGAACTCAAATCGCAGGAACTTTCTCAAGAAAAGGCAAAGCTCGAAGAAGAAATTGCGGTTCTCGGTAGCGAAAACGACATGGACGAGCTGAATGCGCTTTTGGAACGCGAACGCGAAACGCTCCAGGTCATGCGCGACAAGGTCGATGACTTGCGTACGCAGTCCCGTGAGCTTTCGAACGAACGCTTGCAGGCGACGAACCGCGTGAACTCTCTCCGTGGCCGCTTTGAACGCATGGATGCCGAAGTCAACATGCTCCAGACGAACATCGCGAAGTGGCAGACCGAAATTGAAGGCCTCGACAAGCAGAAGTCCGATGCCGAAGCGAATATCGCCGAAATCCAGGCGGGCATCGAGGACACGAACCGCGAAATCGAGAATCTTGAAGAGCAACGTGCCACGCGCGAAGAACGTTTGGAATCGGAACGCGCGGAACTCACCGAAGCACAGCAGAAATTGCAGGGCTTAAAGAACGAAGAAGCACGCTTGCAATCGAGAATTGACGTGCTCCAGAGCGTGATGAACGATGCTTCGGATGCAAACCGCTACCTCAAGGAAAACAAGGCGAACCTCATTGGCGGTCTTGTTTCGGAACGCATCGAGGCGACGCCGGAATACGCATCCAGCGTCGAAGCGGCTCTCGGTGAAATTCTCGATTCTGTTGTCGTGAATGGCGACAGTGCTGTCAATGAAATTGTGGATGCGCTCAAGAGCGAAAATGTGGGCAAGGTGCTCATGTCGCTTGTTTCGAGTGCTGCCCCTGCTTACGACAAGCCGGTGAACAATCCGGGCGTTGTCGGTTCGCTCAAGGATTTTGTCAAGACGGATGACGAAGTTTCTCCATGGCTTTCGGGAATCCTCTCTCGCTATTTTGTTGTAGATTCTTTGCAGACCGCACTCAATTTGGCGAAGGAATACCGTGGCGAAAACTTGAATTTTGTCACCGCCGATACGATTGTTCGTACAAGCGGCCTTGTGTCGTTTGGCGTTTCCACGTCGGGTGCGCTCTCCCGCAAGAACGAAATTGCCGATGCCGAAGCACTTTTGGAAAAGGTGCTTGGCGATATTTCTGCCGGCGAAGAGAATGTGGACCGTTTGCGTGAATTGACCGAAGAAGATGCCCAGATGCTCTCGTCCTTGGTCGATGAAATCCGCGAAAAACGCGATTCTCTGCGTGGTGGCGATGCTTCTATCCGCATTCACAGGAATACGGTTGAAAACTGCACCCGTCGCTTGAACCAGTTGAATGGCGAAGTGACGAACGCGCAGAACAGAATTGAAGCGGCGGCGCAGTCCAAGAACAGCGATGCCGAACTTGCCGAAGCCGAAACTGAAGTCGAAAAGGTCGAGGAACGTTACCAGACGATTTCGGATCAGCTGGGCGAAAACGAGACGATGCTCCGCGAAAAAGAAGAGGATGTCCGCGAACTCGAACGCAGCGCGCAAGACAAGACTTCTCGCCTCAAGCAGAATCAGAACCGCTTGGTCGCGATTGCAGAACAAATGGAATTCTTGGACAATACGATTCGCAATCGTCGTGAAGAAATAGAAAAGAATACAATTTCGATTGAAAAGTTTGAGACGGATTGCAACAAGCTTGCCGACGAAGCCCAGGTCAAGGACAATGCGCTCCGCGAACTCGAACGCAACCGCGACTTGGCCCGTGAACGCTACGACCTCGTGAGTGGCGACCTTGAAGGTTGGCGCGATGAAGTGAACCGCCTCCGCGATGACATGATTGAAAAGATGAAGGAACTGAACGACGTTGGCCGTCGTCAGGAATCCCTCCAGAACAATCTCGACCGCCTCCGCGAACGCATTACGAACGAATGGTCTGTGGATCTCGACAATCCCGAGAATGTGGAACGCGTGGAATACACGCAGCCCGAAGCCGACCGTGAAATCCGTGAACTCCGCGGAAAGATCAAGGAACTCGGCCCGATCAACATCAACGTGATGGAAGACTACGAAGACGAAAAGAAGCGCTTGGAAGAAGTCGAAAAGCAATTCGACGACCTCGATCGCGCTCGCGCCTCGCTCGACCGCACGATTACCAAGCTCGATGACATTGCCCGCCAGCGTTACCTCGATACGTTTGCCCGCATCCAGAAGAACTTCCAGTTTGTGTTCAGTAAGCTGTTCCTCAATGGCGAAACGAAGATGAGCCTCGTCGAAAAGGTCGATGAAATGGGCAAGCCCATGGACATTCTCGATGCTGACATCGAAATCAACGTTCGTCCGACTGGCAAGAAAATGCGCGGTATCAAGGCGCTTTCCGGTGGTGAACACGCTCTTACTGCAACGGCGCTTCTGTTCGCAATCTACATGGAAAAACCGTCTCCGTACTGCGTGCTGGACGAAGTTGACGGTCCGCTTGATGACGCTAACGTCGGTCGCTTTATGGCGCTCCTCCGCGAATTCAGTAAGCAGACCTTGTTCATCGTCGTGACGCATAACAAGCGTACCATGGCCGAAGCCGACATGCTCTACGGAGTGACCCAGGAAATCAAGGGCATTTCCCGCATCGCAAGCGTTCAGCTCGCCGACGCCACGAAGTTTGCGATTTAATTTAGTAGGCAGTAGGAAGTAGACAGTAGACAGAACTGTTAAAAACTTTTTTTGAATACTTTATTAACTTCCTACCGTCTACTTCCGACTATGTTTAAAGGCTTCGCCGCATGTTGCCGATGCTCGTAGTGCATGATACTCATCCTTCTACTACCTATGACCTGTTACATGTAACCTAATTTTTTGTCATCCTGAGCGGAGATGCGTAGCATCGTAGTCGAAGGATCTAGTGAATTCTATGGCTATGGGGTCACGCCCTTACGGGGGCTCTGAGGTAAAAGCACCGGGGAATGTTGCGACGAGGCTCCATACATTGTTGTAAATACGTTCCTTTGACTAGATGAACTTGTCTGTTGCTTGGCAAGTTTTTCTATGTTTTGATAAAAGATTTTTGTGAGTTGAAAGGAGTTTAGAATGAGAAAATTTGGAATGAATAACGTTATTGTAGGCATAAATAACGTCATTGCGAGCGCAGCGAAGCAATCTCTGCTTGCGATTTTCTTGTCCATAGCCCTCATCGCTTGTGGCGGCGACAGCGGAACATCTGCAAATGACGGTAAGGACACTGAGCTTGCCGAAGTGTCGAGTAGTAGCAAAGCTGTCTCGTCATCCTCGAAGCGTAGCGAAGGGGATCCATCAAGTTCTAGTCAAAAGATTACTTCCTCGTCTTCCGTCAAGACTGTTTCTTCTTCTTCCGTTGCCTTGAGCAGTAGCAGTAAGCAATCCTCTTCTAGTAAAAAAGTTGAGTCTAGTTCTAGTTCGCTTCGGCTGAGCTCAGCGAACTCGTCTTCATCCAGTAAAAAAGCTGAGTCCTCCAGTAGCGAATATGTTCCGTACAATCATGAAGTGTGCCTAGCAGGAAACTGGAATATTTCTACGGATGTTTACAAGACTTTTACCGATCCTCGTAATGGCCGCAGTTATTACTACTATACCGCTGTTTCTTCAAAAACAGGAAAGTCGGTAACAGTCATGGCAGAAAACCTGAATGTCGGTGATATGGTGCTTGGTGAAAATGACCAGAATGACGATTCTAACATTGAAAGATATTGCTACAATAATGACACTACGTATTGTGATCAGTTTGGAGGCTTATACCAGTGGGCCGAAATGATGCAACTGCCGAGCCGTTGCAATACTGAAAGTTGTGCTGATTTGATTCTGCCGAACCATCAGGGAATTTGCCCTGATGGTTGGCGACTTTTTACATGGGATGATTATGTAATTATACGCCAGTACAATGATGAGTTTGATCATGGCATAGAAGGATTGCGCTCGCAATGTTTCAATGGGTATAATACAAGTGGATTTTCTATAATTGGGGCCGGAATTAGAACTGCTAATGGTAAATTTGAAAGTTTGTCTGAACTTGCGGCTTGGTTTCGCCCTGAGGAATATGAATCTGATGCCGCTATAAGAGCACATCATGGTATGATGAGTAGCTTGAATAGTGCTAATCCTTCTCAAACTCATAGAGAATTGAAGGTAAAAGGCTTTTCTGTTCGTTGTGCAAAGCTAGAATAGCTTCTTTATAAAAATATTAAGGCGGATTATATCCGCCTTCCTTGCACGTCATTGCACTGCGTGCATGACTTGTTCGCCTCGGAAATAGAAACATGCAAGCATGTTTCTGCATCGCTCGGCTCCTATGTCATTCCTCTTCGAGGCTTGACTTGTTCGCCTCGGATATAAAAACATGCAAAAGTTTACAAGGCTAATCAAGCAGAAAACACTTGTGTTTTCTATTTGTTAGGCGCAGAACTGACGCTGTAAGCGTCAACCATGTTTCTGCATC
>CAMZFJ010000045.1 GCA_947306025.1 uncultured Fibrobacter sp. | reverse complement strand
ATGGTCGCCTTTACACATGGGATGCGGCTAAGTCTGCGTGCCCTGCAGGGTTCCGCTTGCCTACAAATGAAGATTTCGAAAGCTTGTGGAAAGCCGCCGGCGGCGACTTCAATGCCGGCTATCTCATCAAGGCAAATTATGGATGGTCCGGTGAGACGAACGGAAACGATACGCTCAAGTTCAGCGCCATGCCTTCCGGCAACATGTTCGATGATGGCACGTACGGCAACGAAAGTAAGTTCGCTTTCTTCTGGAGCGCAGATACTGAAGGCGATAAAGCCTCGGTGTGGTATCTATCGTCAAAGTCGATGGGCTTCAGCTACATGATGAAACCGAAAACTTTTGGCTTTTCGGTGAGATGCGTGCAGTAAGTTGATAACCGCAAATTCTGCTTTGTATAATCCTCGCTGTTCAGCGGGGATTTTTTGTTTTGTTGGATTTTGCCTTTTAAAATATGTTATTTTAGGGGTTAGAAGTTCATGGATGAATTAAAACCTGAAGAACAAGCACGTGTTTTGATAGATGAAATGCTCGCCGATGCCGGCTGGGCGGTTGTTCCTCGTTCTGAATATTTGGATGTTCCGCATGCACAGGCGGTCACCGAGGCTCTGACTAAAGGGAATAACGAAGCGGATTATCTGCTTTTCTTGGATGGAAAGGCTATTGGTGTTTTAGAGGCTAAGCGTGCCGAAAATTCTTTAGGTGGAAAAGTTGCTGAACAGACTGCAAAATATTCTGCAGGGGCGCTTCCTTGGTACCAGACTTGGACAAAACCGTTACCGTTCCTTTTTATGAGCAATGGCGACAAGTTGCTTTTCTGCGACCGCAGGAATTTCGCTGCTGGTGAGCCTCTGGAGTTCCTTGAACTTAAAAAGATGTTCACGCCGAAAGAAGTTGCAATCCGTGCGGAACTTAAATCTGAATTTGCAAAAATGCCTGCAATTCCTGCTGTGAAAACAAAGACCAAAGCGGGATTGCGCCAATGCCAGTACGATGCAATCCGTAACTTGGAACTAAGCTTTAAGCATGGTAAGAAGAAGGCTTTAATTGTTCTTGCAACGGGTGCCGGTAAAACATTTACCGCATGTACAGCGGCTTATCGCTTGCTCAACTACACTCCGGCCAAAAAAGTTTTGTTTCTGGTAGACCGCAACAACCTCGGTAAACAGGCCGAAGGCGAGTTCGGGACATACAAGCTGACGGAAACAGGAATTCCGTTTAGTGATGAGTATGTGGTTCAGCGTCTCCACGATGTGAAGGATATTGAAAAGTCCCATGTGGTAATTTCTACAATTCAGCGTCTTTATGCGGTTTTGACCGGACAGACTCTAGTTGATTCCGATGATGATGAATCGGAACTGGATGATACGGACTCGAAAAATCAGACCACGGTAAGTATTGAACTTCCGCAAGATTTGAAGGTTGCAAGAGATGCCTTTGATTTGATTATTGTGGATGAATGTCATCGCTCCATTTATGGCAAATGGAAACAGTTGCTGGACTATTTCAACACTGCTCGTGTCGTTGGATTGACCGCGACTCCGACTGATGAAGCCTACGCTTTCTTCAACAAGAATAAGGTGGTGGAATACACTCTTGAAGATTCTGTTCGTGATGGAGTGAATGTACCTGCGCGTGTATTCCGCATCAATACTTTGGTCAGCTCTCAGGGTGGAACTATTACTCAAGGGGAACATGTAGAGCGTATTACCTTGTTGAATGGTTCCAAACAAAAGAAAATCCAGAAAGAAGACCAAAAGTACGAAAATACGGAACTTGACCGTAGTGTTGTGAATCCGGCACAGATTAAGCTTGTGGTGGATTCGTATAAGCAGGCTATTTATACATCACTTTATCCAGAGCGTTTGAGCGATGATCCTGTTCGCAATTGGAAGTATATCCCCAAGACGCTTTTCTTTGCAAAGACGGATCGCCATGCCGATAATATTGTGAATGCGATTAAAGAATCCTTTGCAGTAGAATTTGAAAAGGCTGGGCTTAAACTCCCTGAAAAGTTTGTGCAGAAGATTACCTGTAAAGCAGGTAATTCCAACCATCTCATTCAAGATTTTAGAAACGAACGCGAGTTCCGTATTGCAGTGACGGTGACGCTTGTGGCGACTGGTACGGATGTGAAACCCTTGGAAGTCCTCGTGTTTATGCGCGACATCAATTCTCCGGTGCTTTATACGCAGATGAAGGGTCGCGGTTGCCGAACGATGGACGATGACAAGTTTCAGCTAGCAACACCGAACGGAACGAGTAAGGATTGTTTCTATTTGGTCGATGCCGTTGGCGTTACCGAACACGAAATGAAGCTTCCGGGAGCGTCTAGTAAGACGGAATTCCATAAAACTTTGAGCTTTGAACGATTGATGGAACGCTTGGCTCATGGTGAAGTTCCTGATGAACATCTGAATTTGTTTGCGGGCTATCTCTCGAAAATAAACAACAAGGCCGAACAAGAAGATTTGAGCGAAGTAAACAAGTTGCTAGCTCCGACATCCCTGTATTTCTTTGTAAGTCGAATTTATGACGCCCTCACAGGCAAGCAAGAGTTCTTGACTCATCCTCTGCCGGAATACAAGGATATCAACGATGCGAATTCCGAACGCAGGGAATTGATTTCTGCAGTCATCAACAATGTCAAGGTTCGCAAGCTTCTTCTTGAAATCAATCGTGGCTTTATCAAGATTCAGCATGAAGGCACAGATAGTCTAGTTTACTCCGGTTTCAGCATTGATGAATCTAAAAAGTATGCGGAAATTTTCAAGGAATTTATCGAGCAGAATCGTGATGAAGTGGAAGCTCTGCGCATTATCTACAATAGTGAAGATGTTGCCATTACCTACGAAATGCTCTCGGATTTGAAGCGCAAACTCGAAAAGTTCAATCCGATGCTGAACGAGAAGAATCTTTGGACTTGCTATAAAACATTGTCCGTGAATAAAGTGGGTAAGGCCGGAAAAGTAAAGGACCTAGAAAAGGACGAAGTTGGCCTTTTGACGAACCTTATACAGTTGGTGCGTTACGCTTTGGGGCAAAAAGAGTCGCTTTATTCATTGCAAAGCACTTCTGCCAGCCTTTTTGAATTATACTGCGGTCAAAATCAACGTGTGTTAAACGAAGATCAAAAGCAAGTGCTTAAGAGGATTGCTCAATATGTTGTGCAGAACGGTTGCGTCTCGGCGCCAATCCTGATGCAGTATGAGAAACCTCTATTCTTACAGGCGGCAAAACTCTTCGGCCCGCAAAATGTTAATACCGAAATCCAGAACCTGACAAAGTTCATGTTCCAGTAAAGAAAAATGAAAAAACAGATTGAAGTAAAATCCGAAACAACATTGACGAAAAAGGTCTGGAATATGGCCGATGTGCTGGCGGCTGCCGGCGTGGGCTTTACCGACTACATTATCCAGCTGACTTATTTGCTTTTCCTGAAGATGGATGCAGAAAAGGAATCCTACGGATTGGGGAGTGCCATTCCCAAGGGCAATCGCTGGACGGATTTACTTTCTCTTGACGGTCCGGATTTGCAGGCGAAATACGAAAAAATTCTTGAAACGCTCAAATCCAAAGACGGCCTGATTGGCGCAATCTTTACCGAAGCGCAGAACAAGATTCAAAAGCCCGCCATGCTTAAAAAGCTCATCAACATGATTGATGAAGAAAACTGGTTCAGCATGGAAGGCGATATCAAGGGTGCTATTTACGAAAGCATTCTTGAAAAGAACGGCCAAGATAAAAAGAGCGGTGCAGGGCAGTATTTTACTCCGCGTCCGCTTATTAACGCCATGGTCGATGTCGTGGCTCCGAAAATTACGGAAACCGTTGCAGACCCCGCTTGTGGAACGGGTGGCTTTTTGCTTGCCGCATACGATTACATGAAGCGCCAGAGCAACGATATCGAAAAGTTGAAGTTCCTGCAGACAAAGGCTCTTAGCGGTAATGACATCACGCCTTTGGTGGTGACCTTGGCGAGCATGAACCTTTATTTGCATGATGTCAGCCCGGATACGACTCCTGTCAAGTGCGTTGATTCCTTGGAACACGAACCTGAACATTTGGTGGATGTTATTTTGGCGAATCCGCCTTTCGGAACGCGTCCGGCAGGTAGCGTGGATATTACCACCATGCGCACCGACTTGATTGTCACGACAACCAATAACCAGCTGAACTTTTTGCAGCACATGATGCTAATGCTCAAGGATGGTGGCCGTGCGGGCGTGGTATTGCCGGATAACGTTCTCTTTGCAGATGGTGCGGGTGAAACTCTCCGCAAAAAACTTTTGACCGAGTTCAACCTCCACACAATTCTTAGGCTCCCTACGGGAATCTTCTATGCGAACGGTGTGAAGGCGAATGTGCTTTTCTTTGTCAAGGGAACCCCTACCAAGGAAACTTGGTTCTATGATTACCGTACGGGCATCAAGCACACGCTTGCGACAAGACCCTTGAAACGAAGTGATCTTGACGATTTTGTGAGTTGCTACAATGCAAAGAACATCGCAAAGCGCAAGGAAACCTGGAGCGAGGAAAATCCGACGGGACGCTGGCGTAAATTTAGTGTGAAGGAACTCCTTGCACGAGACAAGACGAGCTTTGACATTACTTGGATTAAGGACAAGGACGATATCGAAGATGTGACGCTTGCCGATCTCCTTTCAAATATCAAGGACGAAGCGAAGGAAATTGCTGCCCATTCCGAAAAACTTGCCAAGATGCTCAAGGGAATTGACGGATGAACACGAAACTCCTGAAGCAAAAAATCCTTGACCTCGCCATTCGCGGAAAACTTACGCAACAACTCAAAAGCGACGGCACCGCTCGTGAACTGTTAGAACAGATTTCTTCGAAGGTCTCGTCATCCTCCTCTACACTGTCATCCCCGCGTAGGCGGGGATCGCCTTCTTCGTCTGCAGCAAAAACGATCATCCCCCTCGACAAAAGCGATGCTCCCTTTGAAATCCCTGCAAATTGGGAATGGGTAAGATTGGGTGATGTCGCTTATATTGCTTCTGGAAGCACGCCGTCAAAAGATTGTTTTGTTGAAAGAGGCGTTCCTTATCTAAAAATGTATAATTTGAGAAATCAACAAATTGATTTCGAATACAAACCCCAATATATCAAAAGAGAAATTCACGAAGGTAAGTTAGCTAGATCCAAGGCCAAACCTGGCGATGTTATAATGAACATTGTAGGACCACCACTTGGAAAGGTTGCGATAGTTCCTGAATCTCTCCCTGAATGTAATTTTAATCAGGCAGCTGTTTTAATTCGAGCCCATTTTTGCACGAATTTAATGAATCAATACATCCGTTATTTTCTATTGCAAATGGATGAAATAAATGCGATTAATACAAAAGGAACTGCAGGTCAAGAAAATATTTCTTTGACTCAAACGCAAAATATGCGTTTGCCGCTCCCGCCCTTAGCGGAACAACAACGTATTGTCGCAAAAATTGAAGAAGCCTTCGCCGAAATCGATGCCATCGAAAAGAACAAGGAACTTCTCAAAACACACATCAAGCAAGCACGCCAAAAGATCCTTGATCTCGCCATCCACGGAAGACTCGTCCCGCAAAATAAAAATGACGAACCCGCCAGCGTTTTGTTGGAACGAATAACACGTGATAACCCCCATTATGAGAAGTTGACCGATGCTCCCTTTGAAATCCCTGATTCCTGGGAGTGGGTGAAGTTGGGTGATGTTGCTTATATTGCATCAGGAAGCACGCCTTCAAAAGAGGCTTTTGTAGATAATGGCATTCCTTATTTAAAGATGTACAATTTGAGAAATCAACAGATTGATTTTGAATATAAGCCACAATACGTAAAAAGAGAAATTCACGAAGGAAAACTAGCGAGATCTAAGGCCAAACCTGGTGATGTCATAATGAACATTGTCGGACCTCCACTTGGAAAAGTTGCGTTAGTTCCTGAATCTCTTCCCGAATGTAATTTTAATCAGGCTGCTGTTCTAATTCGAGCCCTGTATAGCTCAAATTTGATGAATCAATACATTCGATATTTTCTATTACAAATGGACGAAATTAACGCGGTCAATACAAAAGGAACTGCTGGTCAAGAAAATATTTCTTTAACGCAAACCCAAAAGATGCGTTTTCCGCTTCCACCGTTGGCAGAGCAGAAAAGAATCGTGGATAGGATTGAAGAAATCTTTGCGTCGTTAGACGAGATTTCTCTCCATTTGGTCTAGCGTAGAAAACAATTCATCAATCATCGCAACAATTCGAGATTGCTCATTAAGTGGCGGTAATGGTATTAGGCCATTCTTTGCATCATTTGTGCTAAGACGGGGCATTTTTACACCGTATCCACACATAGATGTATAATCAAGAAAATATTTAGAACGCAGTACTAAGCATAGATAATGATTGGAAATAAATGCTGTCTTTATAGGCATTATTTCCGTAGTACAAAAACCATCTTTGGTGGCAACCAACACTTTGTTCAAGTAAGTTCTAAGTTTTGAGTATAGTACATCACCTTTTTCAAATTGATGCCTTACACCATTTATTTGACGTTCCGATTTTGAAAAAAAAATGGAGTATTTTCCCTGAATCTTTTTCGATATCTTCAAGCTCTAAGATCCAAGCTGTTTCAGGAATACGTTTTACTTCAACATTGTCGCATTCTCCGTAATTAGCGATATCCTTAAGTCTACACCAAACCCAATTCTCGGGTATGTCAAACGGAATTTCATCTTTGCTTATTGGGGCAAGGAGATTCCCGCCTTCGCGGGAATGACATTTGTCTTTAAAGCCTCTCTCGTCTTTCGTCTCTCGTCTTTCGTCTAACCCCATCTTCTCATAATGGGGGTTATGCCTTCAAAATTATTTTCAATGAAATCAACAAACCTCTTGACAATTTTTTAAAATAGTGTATATTTGTGCAGTAGCCCGTTTTTTATAGCATGTAAACGGAGTGAGGTAGTATATGAGCAAGCAGAATGTGTCGACTTTTACCGCATCAAAATCAGCCGACAAAGCCGATTTCTCTCTGATAGATGAAAACTTCTTGAAGTCCCGAATCTACATGATTCGGGGAGTCAAGGTGATGCTTGATTCCGATTTGGCTGAAATTTACGGGTATGACAAAAAGGTTTTCAACCAGCAGGTAAAGAATAATATTGAAAAATTTGACGATGATTTTCGGTTTCAACTTGACCGCCATGAAATAGATAGTCTAATATCCTCATATCCGGCATCAGACTTGAAGTCAAAATTTTTGACTTCAAGTTGGGGCGGTTTAAGAAAAATGCCTTTTGCTTTCACTGAGCAAGGTATTTACATGCTCATGACGGTCCTCAAAGGAGAACGGGCGATTGCTCAGAGCAAAGCTTTAATTCGCCTTTTCAAGCAGATGAAGGACTATATTGTTGCTGAAAACATGCAGTTGCTTGGCGCAAAATGCGATCCGCATATTTCCTCTTATATGCTTCAAAATACAAGGGAAATCGCTGAAATTCGTGGTGAACTTGCCGAAACTCGTACAGATGTTTTTGCAATGAAGTTCGATTTACAAAAGGTAATGGAAAACTTCATCGATCCTTCAACATTTAAGCATTTCCTGATTCTGAACGGCCAAAAACTGGAAGCCGATGTTGCATACGCACAAATTTATGGTATGGCAAAGAAATCAGTAGTGATTATTGATAATTATGTAGATGTTAAAACGCTTGATTTGTTGAGATCGGTCGCTAAAAATGTGTCTATTGCAATCATCAGCGATCAATATGGAAGAACCCGGTTAACCGAGAACATGTTGGCTGATTTTAGGGATGCTCGTCCAGATGTTGTGCTTAAAAACCCAATATCAGCTGGGAATGTGTTTCATGATCGTTATATATTGCTTGATTTTGGTTCAAAGACCGAAAAGGTGTTCCATTGTGGGGCTTCTTCAAAGGATGCCGGAAACAAGATAACGACAATTGTTCAATTGGAAGATGCGTCCGTTTACCATGCTGTTTTTGCAGGCTTGTTATGAACTATTTCGTTTTCTACCTTGCAGAAAGACCTTCGTTTTACCAGTATCTGGAAGGGCAGAACCTTGCTGCCAATACGATGGATTCGTATTGCTGGACGGCGGATTTCTTCAAGTCGCATTTCGGGCGATTCGGCCGCAAATCGCTGGCTGATTACAAAAGTTTTCTTCTGGAAAATTACAAACCCAAAACTGTTAATTTGCGGATTCAGGGCATCAACAAGTATTTGGATTTTGCAGGAAAAACGAAACTAAAAATCAAGAATGTCAAGGTTCAGCAAAAGAGTTTTCTAGAAAATGTCATTAGCGATGCCGATTATAAATTTTTGAAAACTAGTCTATTGCAAGATGGTCAGACTAAGTGGTATTTTGTCGTGTGGTTTCTATCGGCGACGGGCGCTCGCGTAGGGGAACTTGTGAAACTCAAAGTGGAACATGTCGAGTGCGGGTATTTCGATATCTACGGAAAGGGCGGAAAGTTGCGGCGCCTCTACATTCCCGAAATACTGCAGAAAGAAGCTTTGCGTTGGCTGGAAAGTGAAGGACGTTCCAGCGGGTATCTGTTTTTGAATCGTTTTGGTAAACAAATTACTCCGCGTGGAATCGCCTCACAATTGAAAACATTTGCAAAGAAATATGGCCTAGACGAAGCAGTTGTTTATCCCCATTCGTTTCGTCACCGATTCGCCAAAAACTTTTTGGAAAAGCGTAACGACATCGCACTACTGGCAGACCTTATGGGGCACGAGCATATTGAGACGACCCGCATTTACCTGCGTCAGACTGCGAGCGAACAGCGCGAAGTCGTGAACAAAGTCGTGACGTGGTAGGTTGCAAAAATAAAAAAGCCGCCCACTCTCAGTAGACGACTTTTTTCAAGAATTTTTCCGAGCCTGTCAAAACAGCAATTACTTCATCATTTTCTTAATGTAGCTGGACTTCAGATCTTTGAGGTAGTAAGTTCCGTGCGGGATTTGCAAGGCCTTGAATGAACCTTCCGCAGACAGCGCTGTGGCCTCGAATGACTTTACCAACACGCCCGTAGCGGAGAACACGGCGAAGGTTGTCGGCTCTTGGTTTGCTCTCTGGAATTTCTGGGCGATGGCGATTGTGGAGCTTGACGAGGCTTCTTCGACGCTGCTGCTGGACGTCGGCGCAATTTCGGAGCTGCTGCTAGATTCCGGAGCTGCACCAACCACTTCCAATTCCAAATCCATGAATTCGATGACGTAGGAACCGTCGGATTCTGCCTGGATTTCCCTGCCCTTCTGCTTTACGGTCTTGCCGTCGGCGCCTTCGATCTTTACGCGGAGGG
>CAMZFJ010000044.1 GCA_947306025.1 uncultured Fibrobacter sp. | reverse complement strand
TAAGGTTAGTGCTGTTCGTGCTGATCTGCAGAAAAAAGCTATTGTTTTGGATCCGTCTTATACTTTGGTTGTCAAGTTCGACTCAACGAGCGAAAAACGCTTGGATTCGCTGGAAAAGGCGGGGGCATTTGCTTCAGGGAACTTCGATATTGATTATCGTGTGGGAATTGTGGTTGTGGGCGATACTATTTGGAGTGATGCTGCGCAGACAAAGCTTACTTTGAATGGCTCCGTAAAAATGATTGCACAGAAATCTCGCGGTCGTTTTGGCGTTGTGCTCAATGGAAATCTTGTGTCGCTTCGCTACGAATTGCCGAAATCGGGTAATGTAAAGTTCTCGCTCGTCGATATGCAGGGGCGTGTTGTGCGGGCGTTCGACCTTGGCCGTCGTGCTGCGGGTGGCTACTTCGAAACGCTCGATGTTGCTGAAATTGCTCGCGGGCGTTACATCGGAATTTTGCAGGTTGGCGGCAAGGCTGTCGAAAAAACTGTGCTGCTGAAGAAGTAAGTTCCCTGCACTTGCGAATCTTGGACCCGCACTTGGTTGCGGGTCTTTTTTTTGTGTCCCAGGGACACATCTTGTGTTCTAGAATTTTGTGAAATTGGTTTAAAAATGGCTAAAAACGTAAAAATTATGCTGAAAACGGCAATTTTTGTATTCCAATAATATTGAAAAGCTATATTTGTAATCATGAAGGCGATTGTTGAATATACAGATTATCGCAAGTTCATTCAGGATTACTATGATGAACGCAAACGCGAATCCGCTTTTACTTGGCGTGAGTTTGCTCAGAATGCCGGTTTTGCATCGGCAATTTTTCTGAAGTATGTTGCTGAAGGAAAAAAGAATCTGAGCATCAGTGCCGCAAGTTCAGTTGCGAACGCCATGGGGCTTGCCGGATTTGAAAAGACATATTTTGTTTTGATGGTAACGTACGCCCATGCCAAAGGGGACGAGGCGAAAATGGCTGCGTTCGAAAAACGCTGTGCGTTGGCGAGGGCGCATAAGGTTCGTGTACTCGGTGGCGAAGAATTTGACTACTACAAGTCCTGGAAAAATCCGTTGTTCCGTGAACTTGCTCCGCATATGCCTGGTGCAAGACCTGCCGAAATGGCGCGTGCGTGCAAGCCGAAAATTTCTACAGCGGAAGCCGTTGAAACGCTTGAATTTTTGGAAGATGCGAACCTCCTGAAAAAAGACCGTAATGGAAATTATGTGCAGACGGATAAGTCCATATCGATGGGCTCCGTGGATGCGGTGCCGATTGCTGCAAAAGATTTGCAGCGCCAAATGGGCGAGCTTGCCGTGAAGGCATTGGACTTGCCGCTATCGGAACGCTCTATGTCGGGAGTTGTAGTTGGACTGACGCAAGATTCTTACGAACGAATCAAGAAGGAACTTTTGGAATTTCGCCGCCGCATTATTGCGATTGCTACGGAAAGTAACGAAACGCAGCGTGTGTACCGTTTGAACTTGCAACTGTTTCCGATAAGCGAAAATCTGGAAGTTGCAAACAAGACTTTAAAAAATAAGGAAGAGGGAAATGAAAAGAAAAGAGCCTAGAATGTTTAGGGATGTTTTTACTTTCGCGTTGGTGTTTGCCATTGTGTCGATGTTTTCGGCATGCTCCGATGACAAAGTCGCGGGCGGTTCTTCGGATGATGCAGGCATCATTGCGGACTTGAATGTGGCTGGCGTGGCGCAGAAGGGCCCGTTTGCCAAGGGTTCTGAAGTGACGGTACGGGGAATCGATTGCAAGACGATGGAATTCACGGATGAAATTTTTGAGGGTTCTGTCAAAAACAATATGGGTGAATTTGTTGTTAATAATGTGAACTTGTCGACGACTTGTGCTGTTGTTGAAGTCACTGGTGAATACCGTAGTGAAATGACAGGGAAGAAGGTCTCGGATAAATTGACGCTCCGTGCGTTGACGAATCTCAAGGACCGTACGTATGTGAATGTCAACTTGCTTACGAACCTGGAATACGAGCGCGTGATGTACTATGTCGCAGAAAAGGGCGAGGCTTTCGACAAGGCGAAGGAATTGGCTGAAAACGATGTACTTGCTGCGTTTGGCATGGCGGGCGAATCGACGGAGTTTGAAAGCTTGGATATTTTTGGAACAAGCGATGCAGATGCGACGCTCCTTGCTATAAGTGTGTTGATGCAAGGCGATGTCGATGTGAAAACGCTTGCGGAACGTCTGGATAAGTTCAGCGATTCCTTTGCGAAAAGTGGCGAGTGGGACGACTCCGATACGAAAACAGCGATTGCCGACTGGATTGCAGATGCTGTGGCGACGGATGTGATGGATTCAATTCGCAAGAATATGGAAAATTGGGGATTCGCAAACGAAATTCCCGATTTTGAAAAGGTCGTAGAAAAGTTTGTGGGCGATTCGTCAACTAATGACTCGAATGTAATGACGGATGCCCGCGACGGTCAGACATACAAGACGGTCAAGATCGGTAATCAGGTGTGGATGGCGGAAAACCTGAACTTTGAAACAGACTCTAGTTACTGCTATAATGATTCCGCTGAATATTGTACAAAGTACGGTCGCCTTTACTCATGGGCTGCTGCGAATAAAGCATGCCCTGAAGGCTGGCACTTGCCGACAATAGATGAATTTGAAACATTGTTCACTACGGTCGGCGGACAATCTACAGCGGGCAAGAAACTCAAATCAGCCAGCGGCTGGATAAAAGACGGCAACGGCACGGATGATTACTCGTTTACTGCGTTGCCTGCTGGTGGCAGGAGTACCAATGAAAGTTTCTATGGTGGTGATGGTGGTGCGTATTTCTGGAGTTCTACAGAGTACGGAAAAAATCGCTCGTACTACATATTCTTGAAATACCAAAACGACGAAGCGAATGAAGTTGACTACTACAGGGACGATGGAATGTCCGTCCGCTGCGTGAATGGCTATGTTGTGACGAAGGAATGGAGCTGGGATGTGCCTTTGGCTGCTCGCTTTAATCCGAATATCAAGTACGATTCAATGGTGGATCCGCGCGACAAGCGTGTGTACAGAGTGGTAAAAATCGAAGTGAAGGAAAGGGATTATTCGAAGGTCTGGATGGCAGAGAATTTGAACTATGATGATAGCGTCAAGACTCCGAGCTTGAAGGGTAAAAGCTGATGCTATCGCGACAGTGCAAAATATTGTGAGGTGAGCGGCCGCTATTACACTTGGGCGGCGGCGATTGACTCGGTTGCGCTTGCCTCTGATACGGTTGCTCCTTTAGATTGCGGATATGGCAAAACGTGCGAAATTGGCGAACAACGCATACAGGGAATTTGTCCTGACGGTTGGCACTTGCCGAACCGTGATGAATGGGGCTGGTTGAGCGTTTACTTAGGGAATGCGGGCGTGTCCGGTGATAGCCTCAAGGCGCTGACCGGCTGGGATTATGCCGGGACGGAAAATAATAACGGCGTGGATGCCTATGGGTTTACGGCACTCCCGACTGGAAGAAGAGTCTCTGATACTAGCTGGAGTAATATTGGTTCTGATGTTTATTATTGGAGTTCCCAAGAGTATAGTGCGAATGAAGCGCAGTATTCGAACATGAATAACATCTACACCAAATTCTATCTGTATCAAGGCGCAAAATATTATGGACAGAGTGTTCGTTGCGTAAAAGACTAGCGAAGCAAATGTAGCGCTCTTTAAAATAGCTTGAATAGGCTGTGAAACTAATATGGCGAATGGCGGATTTGTCATTCGCTAAGGGGAACATTTTTCAAAAAAAGGAGAAATCTATGAAATGGAATAAATTACTGACAGTTGTCTCGTGTACGTCGTTGTTTTGGGCGTGCGCTGAACTTGAGATTGAGGGGGTGACGGGTGCAGACGATGTTTCGTCCAGCTCGGAAATTGAATCTAGCAGCTCCATGAAATCGGAATTTAGCTTGTCTAAATCGAGCAGCAGCAAGAAGGATTCCGGCAAGGAAGTCGGAATGTCGAGTAGTAGTGTGAAGTCCACATCGTCTTCGTCTGCTTTGCGTGATGATGCAAAGTCGTCTAGTTCAGCAATCCCTAAAGAATGGAGCTGGGAAGTGCTGCAGTCCGCTCGCTTGAATCCCGAAATCAAGTATGACACGATGATTGACCCGCGCGATAATCACGTGTATAAAATCGTGAAGATTGCACCTGAAGGCAAAAACTATTCTCAAGTCTGGATGGCAGAAAATCTCAACTATGCCGATAGTGTCAAGACGCCAAGCTTGAAGGGCAGCAACTGGTGCTACAACGATGATGAAAAAAATTGCAAGGTGGGTGGCCGTTATTACACCTGGGCAGCTGCAATTGACTCTGTTGCATTGGCAAATGATCCGAAGGAACCGTTAAATTGCGGTTATGGCAGGACATGTGCACTTAATCATGGTATCCAGGGAATTTGTCCGGATGGCTGGCATTTGCCGACAATCGATGAATGGGGCAAGTTGAGCGTGGCGTTAGGAAATGCTGGTGTAGCTGGCGATTCTCTCAAGGCTTTGACCGGGTGGAACTACGCCGGAACGGCTGACAACAACGGTACGGATAAATATGGCTTTACGGCGCTCCCGACTGGAAGAAGGATTTCTGCAACTCGCTGGGAAAAGGTGGGCTCGGATGTCTATTTCTGGAGTTCAACCGAACAGAATGCCAGTGATGCCCGGTATTCGAATATAAACAACATTTACACTAAATTTTATATCTATCAGAATTACAAATATTATGGACAGAGTGTTCGCTGCGTGAAGGGAGAACCTGTTGCTGCGTCGTCCAGTAGCTCTGCGAAGTCCAGCAGTAGCTCTGCAAAATCGAGTAGCAGTTCTGCCGTTTCAAGCAGCAGTGAAGCCAAATCTAGCAGTAGCTTGATTGCTTCGAAAAATTGGGACTGGGATATCCCCAAGGAAGATTACTTTAATCCGAATATTAAATACGATACGATGATTGACCCGCGCGATAATCAAGTGTATAGAATCGTGAAAATTGCGCCTGAGGGAAAGGACTATTCTCAAGTGTGGATGGCTGAAAATTTGAACTATGCCGATACTGCCCAGATGCCAATCTTGAAGAAACAAAGTTGGTGCTACCATGATGATGAAAAGTATTGCAAGGTCTCGGGGCGCTATTACACATGGATGGCTGCAATCGATTCAGCGGCACTTGCTGCGGATACGGCTAATCCGTTGGTGTGTGGCTATGGCAAAGAGTGCGGGCTGGCACGCAGTGTGCAGGGAATTTGCCCAGATGGCTGGCACTTGCCGACACGACATGAATTGGGAAAATTGATTGTCGCCTTGGGGAATAGCGAAATTGCAGGCAGAAACCTAAAATCGTTGAGTGGATGGGGCCCTTCTGCGGAAGGTCGTGGCGTTGATGCCTATGGGTTTACGGCGCTACCGGTCGGCAGAAGACTTGAATCAGGATCTTATCAAAAAGTCTCCACTGATAATTACTTCTGGAGCACCAGCGAATATACGGAATATGAAGCCGAATACATGAATATGAACAACATCTATACCAAGGCGTACATGTATCGCGGTAGCAAGTATAACGGTCAAAATGTCCGTTGTGTAAAAAACTAGATCTCGAACTTTGCACCTCAAATGACTAAGACCCCGCATTGACGCGAGGTCTTTTTCTTAGATATTGTAAAAAACTCGAAAAACAAAAAACCTCGCATTTCTGCGAGGTTTTTGCGGGTGGATGACCGGACTCGAACCGGCAACATCCAGAATCACAATCTGGGACTCTAACCAATTGAGCTACATCCACCATGTAGCGAGACCAAATATAAAAAAGCCATCCCAAATTTCAAGGGATGGCAACAACTTTTTTCCAAAAAATTTGTTTTTAGGTGCAAAAGTTACTTTTTCTGCATAATTCTGAGGAAGTTGGCACGCTTAAAGTCGTTCCTGTGTTCCATGCAGAAACGCGGGTACACGTACTGCTTCGGGAAAATGCGGATCGTGAAGGTGTTGTCGCAACCGTCGAGGCAGCACTTGAATTCGAGGTCCATGGCTTCCGTGTAGTTGTGACGGAAGATAATGTTCTTGGATTCGATGTTCTCGATGTCTTTCTTTTGCTTTTGGCGCTGCTTGATGTCGCGGTGCAGTTCGCAATACTTCGCAATCGGGTGACCCCAGAATTCGCGGCCGCAACCGGGTTCCTGGCAGACTTTGAGCTTGATGCGTTTCTTCTTTTTGTACTTAGGTAATTGCATAGTGACCTCAATTGGCTGTAAAGATAATAAAAAACGGGGGTTTTGTAAAAAAGTTGAATTTTATGAAGGCAGTTTTAGGCCAAATCCATGAAAAAAGCGTGTTATATAAGTAGGAATCTTAAAAAGGAATGCTTATGAAACGTTTGTGGATTATAGTTATGGCGGTGTCGGCGGTTATTGGCGGCTGCATGTACGTGAGCGAAACGGCGGAGGGGGAGGCGCCGATGCGTCTTACGGCGATCGATGTGGGGCAGGGGCTTGCTGTGCTTTTGGAGTGGAACGGGCGGTACGCGATGTACGATTTCGGGCCGGATTCGGTCGGTGTGGTGGATTCGCTTGTGGCGCGCGGGGTGGATACGCTCGATTGGGTGGTGCTGAGCCATTTCCATCGGGACCATATTGGCGGGTTTATGGAGCTCTCGGGGCGGGGCGTTTTTGCGCGGCGGCTGTATGTGGGGCCGGATACGTCGTGCAGTTTCTTTTGCGATAGCGTGCTGCGGGTGGCGCGTGCGATGGGGTCTTCGGTAGATACGATTTTGCGGGGCGAGTCCGTGCGATTTGGGGTGGGGGATGGGGGTGCTGGCGAAGAATGCCCGCGGTTTGATGTGCTATGGCCGACGCGGTACACGCGTGTTGGCGAAAATCGGGCGAGTGTGGTGTTGCTTGGGCGGTTGGGCGTGGGCAAGTTGCTTTTGACGGGCGACTTGGATTCGGTGGGCGAGCGGCAATTGCTAGAAATGAACCCGACGCTTTCGGCGGAGCTTTTGCAGGTGGGGCATCATGGCTCGGCGGGGAGCAATACGCTAGATTTTTTGTCGCCGAAATATGCTTTTGTGAGTGTCGGGGCGGGGAACCGCTATGGACACCCGGCACCATCTGTTGTTCGTAAGCTGAACATTGTGCTCGAAGATTCGACAAAACTATTCCGCACGGATTTGCACGGAACAGTGCTGTTTGAACTCTATCCCAGCATGGGTGTGGTTGCGGATTCGCCGTAGTTACTAGTTAAGTTACTTCGCCCTTCGGGCTTGTTGCTATAAGAATTTTGTTAAAATATTTTAGTAACTAGTAACTTAGAACTCGAAACTTTTTATATTGCGCCCGTATGGTTCACAAGATTCACATTCCGGTCATGGGGATTTGCTATACCGCAGATACGCCTGTTCGCGTGGCGCATTTGGGCATTACCTCCGTGATATCGCTTGTGGACGATGGCCTCCTCGAAGAATACCGCATGGCTTATGCGGAACGCTTGGGGCTAGACTTGGGCTCACCGCAGACGACTCGCATTGGGCGCATTCGTTCGTATCTGGATTTTGTGGCGGACGAAGTGGATCGCAAGTTTACGAGACTTTGCGCGGAACGTTTTGATGGCGGGAGCGACAAGGATCTTTATTTTTTGATGTTGCCGTTAGATTCTCGGTTGCACGTGGAGTACGATGGCATTTTTGCAAAGACGGGGCTTGCGCGGATTGCGGCCGAGGCGGCGCTCACTGAAAAGATGGAACCGGGCGAAATCCAGGCGAACATCATGGTGGGCCTCAATCACGACGAAGCGGCATTCGATGCGGTGCGCGGTTTTGCGGCTTCGAAGGTAAAGGGATCGCTCGTGTTGAGCGCGGGCGTGAACTTGGCGGTGTTCGAAGAAATCGCTAAGTATAAGGATTTTTATAGAACGTCTTCGAAAGCGCCAACGAAAAAGATTATCCTGAAAGTTTCGGATTACCGCTCGGCGCTTGTGCAAGGGCGCTATTTGGCGAAGAAGGGGTTGGAAGTTTACGAATACCGCATTGAGTCGGGCGTGAATTGCGGCGGTCATGCGTTCTTTGAATCCAAGAAGTTGCTCTTGGATGTTGTGCGTGAATTTGTTGAAAAGCGCAAAGAACTTTTTGAAACAACGCGTGCTATGATTGCGAAGTTTGCGCAGTCTGTTGGAAATGCGAATGCTTCTGCTAATGGAACCGCCGTGCAGTCCGCAGGATCGAATGCGCCAGTTCAGGGAATTGTCCCGCCAACGGCGCCGGCGCGGATTACCGCGCAGGGTGGGCTTTGCACTCCCGAGGATATCGAAAAAATCATGTCGCTTGGGATTGATGGCGTGGGCGTCGGAACTCCGTTCTTGCTTGTGCCCCAAGCGACAAGCATGGACAAAGCCACCCGCCGCATGCTTGCGGCTGCGACGCCGGAAGACGTGTACATCAGCCATGCCTCCCCGCTCGGGATTCCGTTTGTGAATTTGCGGACTTCCACTGCGGCAGAACTTTGCCGTAAAAAGGTCGAGGAATTCTTTGCGCCCGAAAGCGAAAAGTCCGGCTCTCCGGAATTGAAGCCGGGATTCCCGTGCCGCCAGCATTACCTTTGCCAAAAGATTCCGGGCTTTGACCATCCCGTGTGCAGGGCTTCCCGCGAGTATGTGATGCAACGTCTCGCAGAAATTGACCGGATGGAAACTGATGAACTTTGCGCAATTTGCCATTCTGGAGGGAGCGAAGCAACCGACGGAATCCATGAAGTTCGCGCAGTTGATGCAGCCTGTCATTCTGGAGAGGTCGCAGACCTCGCCGAAACGCCGACCGACAGAATCCTTGCGAAATTCGATGCGCTCCGTCGCGAAACTCTAGAGCGCGAGTGCATTTGCCGATTCCTCGGGAACGCAGGCCGCGAGGAAATTCGTGAAAAAAATCCCTCGCTCCATTACCAGCCGGAATGCGTTGCCGTCGCTCGTGGCTCGCAAGCAGCCCGCACTCGCGAGCCCGTCACGATCTGCCCGAATCCAGACATCGGATACTTCAATCGTGAATACACGTTGTTCGAGATGATGCGCCACCTTTACGGCACTGGCCCGCGCCTAACGCCTAAAGATAAGCCAAGCGCGTTTGAAATTGAAGAACGACTTTTGTCGAGGAACGTGTAAAGAGATCCTTCGACTTCGCTCAGGATGACAAAGTATTTCGAGAAATCTTGGATCCTATCGACGTTGGCTCCAGGAAGACTTTCTCTCGTCTAGTCCGCGAATCCAATTCTCGCCTGGAAGTGGCATTGCGTCATATTGTCGGCGTTCATCCCGAAAATGTAAGCGTGATGGTTCGTATTTTTGAACCTCACGATATT
>CAMZFJ010000043.1 GCA_947306025.1 uncultured Fibrobacter sp. | reverse complement strand
AAGCCTGGGTGCCGGAATAGTCGAATTCGCAAGCCTGACCGATCACGATCGGGCCAGAACCGATGATAAGGACTTTGTCGATGCCTTCAATCTTCATTTTGTTTTCTCCGTTTGACTAATTATTATTAAAACCTTAATGGATCCTATCGCCTTCGGCTCCAGGATGACACTGTATAAAAAAAGCTGAACCAAACGGTTCAGCATTAAAATCAAAAATGGAAATAGCAATAGCAGCGGTTTCCGCAACATGATGGGCGCCGCAAGCGCACTTCATATTCATCGAAATTCCGTTCATCTACTTTCCTATTTCGCAAAGACTTAAACTTGCGCAAATATAGAATATATGAGCGGACCTTTCAACGGATTACACTAAAAATCATCACCCGTCGAAGGAGGTTCTTCCGGAGTAATATCAGGAGATTCATTACATTCCGGAAGTTGCGGTTCTGCATAACACCTTTCACGAAGGCTTTCTTCATCGCTATCGTCAGAAGTCGCGCATCCAACAAAGCCACAGACCGACATGGCAAGGAACAATCCCAAAAGAACTCGTTTCATAAAAAACCTCTAAGTTATTGACCACCAATATAATAAACTATTTACCATATATTTTTGCCAAACAAAAAAGGGCCGCCCAAAAGCGACCCATTCCCTTTGCAAAAAGCAAATCTAGCTCAGAGAAATTACTTCTTAGCCGGCTTGTTCTTAGCAGCGGTTTCCTTGAGAGCTGCACCAGCCTTGAAGCCGACAGTCTTGGAAGCCTTGATCTTGATGGTAGCGCCAGTCTGCGGGTTGCGGCCAGTACGAGCAGCACGGGACTTCACAGAGAAAGTACCGAAACCGATGAGCTGAACGTTGCCGTCCTTCTTGATGCCAGCAGCGATACCGTCGAGAACGGCGTCGATTGCGCGAGCAGCAGCAGCCTTGGATTCGATGCCAGCTTCCTTGTTAGCAAGCACAGCTTCAATGAGATCTTGTTTGTTCATTTTTAACTCCTTGAGTCAGATTTGTGAAATGTTTGGTAATATTATACTTTTTTTTTCTTAGATAAGAGTAATTTAAAATGAAAAAAGTTTTTAAAACCCCATAAAATCAAGCCTTGGGAGCCAGTCTGCCCGATTCTTCAACGTACTGGTCGGCCCTGGTCCTTAGTTTCTCAATATAGACAAGGCATAAGCACGTGAAGGGGATTGCAACCAAAAGTCCCAAAAAACCAAGCAGTTTACCCCAAATCGAAAGTGACAAAAGAATCCCCACCGGCGGAAGGTTCATCGACTTTCCGACAATGTGCGGCACCAAGAAAAAGTCCTGAATAATTTGCACGACAAGATAAATGGCAAGGATGATAACAGCCACTTCCCAGAACGGCATTCCCTTATCTAGAGCGTAAACCACCGCTAGTAGTAGGGCCAAAGGAATCGTGGTCAACTGCATATAAGGAATCATGTTAAGCGCTCCCGAGAAAAGTCCAAAAGCAATTCCCATCGGAAGTCCCATCACGCTAAATCCAATTGCATACAAAACGCCAACCGTAAAAGCAACCATGGATTGTGCACGGAAGTACGTCCCCATAAATTTATCCGTAGCACTTGCAAATTCACCGGCTTCGCGGCGGTAACGGCGCGGAATCAAGCGACGAATCCCCTTCCTTATTTTATGCATATCAAGCATAATGAAGACAAGGTACATAAACACAATTGCGGCACTCGAAAGGCCCATCAAAATGGTAGATGTTTTCGAAAGAATATCCCACGCGCCCGGAAGAATTCGGTCCGAAACGGTCTGGATAACGTTCCACACATCAAGCGATTCCAGCGCTTCGGCAATGCTATTCCAAGAAATCATCGTCTTGACAGACGCCCACATATCCGCCGGCAAGAACGTCATGATTCGATCGCTCCAAGTGGAATCTGTAAAAATTCTCGAAATAAGCGTTCCCAAGTATTGAACTTCGTGCACAACTTTCGGAACAAAGAAATACATACAACCGCCAATGATTATTGCGGTTCCCAAAAGCACGAGCACCACAGCGATCACACGGTATCTGAATTTTATCTGCAACCTACAAACAAGCGGATCCATGATATAGGCAATCAGGAAGGCCGCAAAAAACGGAAACAAAACTCCGCTCAAATAATTCAGCACGACAAGGGTCACAGCTACGGCTACAGCAATTAGCACATAGCGCATTACCCTATCAAGCGTCCAATTTCTCTGCATTTTTTCCCCCGCTAGTTTTTAACACATATACTAAAAATAGAACAAGACCAAACAAAATGGAAGCTAGATACATATACAATTCTTTCTTTTGCTGCGTTTTATCGCTCCAAAGGCGAACATAGCGGATTTCCATTTCGTCCGGAATGCCGCGAAGCGTAGAACTTCCACTTACAATTTCAAAAAATTTGGCACTGTTCAAGTACGTTTTGCCATCATCTTTTTCAAGACCCACCGACGAGAGCCACCATTCCGGCACTCTAAATTCGCTAACGGCAAACTTGCTCACCGCAAAACGTTCCTTAGCGCCACCCATCAACAAATACGGTGCCGACGGTATATCCTTTTCCAAAACGCGATACGTCGCATAATCGCCCTTGCGCGTGTAAACCGGGTCTTCCGTCAAGATGCGGAGTTTCATGGAATTCATGCGCTTTGACGCCACACGAACTTCCAAAGAATCGAATTTCGTCAAATCGAAAGGTTCCAGGCGTTTATCCAGAGACTTTAATTTAAAGCCAACCCCGGCAAACGTAAAAGCCTTGCCAGAATGGATATTTACAGAAGCCGTGAGTAGCGTATCCGTCGCTTGGACTTCGCTTGTTGAAAATCCACCGACAGCGCTATCGTTCAACGGGAATATCTCAAACGTTTTATGCGGGAACAGCTCAATATCGGCCTCCCCGCATTTAGAATATTCAAACCACCAAGCCAAAAGCAAGGCAGCAAAGACAAGCACCCCCACCCATTTGCCTATCCTATTTTTCATCGTACTCCTTCACAGGGTGGCTACGCCCAATCGCCACAACCATTAAGCCAAGAATCATGAACAGGAATATTCCATAAGCTTTATTACTCACTCCGCTCACAGAGATGTCCCTGACGTTTACAACAAAATTCTTTCCACGAGGTTGTTTCCAACCGGCCGAAATTTCCACGCGGGCAATATTTTCATGATGTGGATTGCTACGTGAACGCTTTACACCGACGTTGTCATACCAAAAATCGGGAATATAAAGTTGTTCAAATGGAATCGCCACCTTGTTGTTGCCAGCCTTAACCGGCACTTCCTTCAAAAGCATTTTGAACGAACTCGGATTAGACAAATCGGTCACATCGGGGTCATACGACCAAACCTTAACATTGACCTCATCCGTTCCCGAAACATCCATGTCCAAATAAAGCGTATCGACGTTTTTCCAGTTATGGTATTTTTTTTCACCATTCGGGTCTAAATCAAAAACAAGCCCACACCAAGTCGGTTTCTTTTCGTCCATGCCCATTGCACATTGGAACGAGACTAGAGAATCAGACGAAGCGAAGCGAACAACCGAAGTCCCACCATCCGCATTATCGTCATAAGCAAAAGCCTTCGTCCCCTCCCCTAACGGGAATACATTTTCAGCAAACCTCTCTTTCGGAATCATCACATAAATGACAATAATAATAACAGCAATGATTCCCAAAATGGTATATGATTTTTTCATTTACTCAAAAAATTTCCTTAAAGTTCTATTGTACTGGATAAAATCTAGCGGATCTTCTTCAACAGGCTTTTCGCCAAAGAATTTGGACACAAGCGAATCAATCCAATGAATAAAGAAGAAGTGGTGTTTCCCTTCTTTCGCCTGCGGTTGGGCCTTGATATCCAGCGACCACTGCAAAAGTTGCTTCACCGTCGATGGCGGCATATGGAACATCTCGCAGCAAGTCGTCACATATCCATCGAAACCATAGTGCGGGAGTTTACCTTTAACAAGCGGCACTCCATGATCGATGCACTTCGGATTATCACAAGGCGGATCCTGTACGTTTTTCTTTTTCAAATCTTCAAGCCACAATTCACGCGTTTTGTCAGAAAGCCCGCCGTAAAAAGCGAACGTCTGATTGCACGGGAAATAGATGGAATAACACTTTGGGCAAATCCTCAGATCTAGATTGACAATTCTGAGCGCCTCAACATCTGAACCACAAAAAGAACATTTACACATGAAATTTAATATAGATATTTAGTTGGCAGAACTTAGTTGGCAGAACTTAGAAAAATGAAAAATGCATTCAAAAACACAAATTGCATCCTCTAAGTTCTAAGCTCTAAGTTCTAAGTTCTATATTTTATTCCATGGCAAAAGTAGTTCAAATTACCGCAGAAAATTTTGAAACAGAGGTTATCCAAGCCTCCGAAACGCGCGCAGTCGCCATTCTCTTCTCTTCCGCAGAATACCCGGATTGCGCCCCGTACTCCCAATTAGTAGGACAGTTTTCTACAAGCATGGACTTCACGCTTGGTGTCGTCAGTTGCGATGACCGCGAAAACATGCGCCTCATCCAGATGTTCCGCGTACAGTCTGTGCCCGAAATTCACATAGTCAATAAAGGTCAAATCGCAGACGTCATCCAAGGCGTTCTCCCCGAAGCAGACCTCAAGAAGCGCCTCGAAAAATTCTACGTCTCCGACGAAGCCCGTTTCCAAATGGCACTCGAAGACGCCATTGCGCAAAAGAATTTTGACCAAGCGCTCCCGATGCTCGACGAAGCTCTTTCAAAAACGCCAAACGACAAGAAGCTCCAACTCTTGTGGGCAAAAGCAAATCTTGGACTCGGCGACACCGCCAAGGCAAAAGAAATTCTCTCCAAGTTTGTCGAAAGCGACGACCAATACCGCGAAGCCAAATCGCTCTTGGAACTTCTCGATTTCCATGCTGAAGTCGCCAAGAAAGATGTCCAAGGCAAAGAAGCCATCGTCTATCACGAAGCCTGCAAGCTTGCCTGCTCCGAGGACTTCGAAAGCGCCCTCCAGGCATTCCTGAATTTGTACGTCGAATCCCCCGAATGGAATGATGGAGCCGCAAAGAAAGCGATGCTCACGCTCTTCGGCGTTCTCGGTCCAAAGCACGAACTCACTTGGAAGTACCGCGCTAAGCTTAACACGATGATGTTCATTTAAGTAGTAAACAGTGGTTAGTGATTAGTGGTTAAGGCGGGCCATTGCCCCTCTTAGAACTTAGACAAAAATCGCAGCTCAACGAGCTGCGATTTTTCATTGCCTTTCTGGAGGGGGCTACGCCTCCGATAGAATCTATCAAGCACCGTCTAACAAACGGGATTCATTATTTTATTTGCACTTCGTATTTGCAAGATTTAGCAAGTTCTTGTAAGCGGCCATGCAACGTCTGTGATCCTTAGTACCTTCGGTATAGGAATAGCATTCGCCGAGCTTTGCATTAGCCATGTCACGTTCCTTGCACTTCTTCGGAGCCGGTTCAGACTTCTGCACGTTGTTTTGTTTCGGAGCAGAAGATGCAGTCACACCCGGCTGGTCATAAGAGTACACAAACACTTCAATGCGGTTGTTCTTCATGCGGTTATCCGGAGTCGTATTCGGAACAAGAGGTTCATCACCACCCTTACCCGTTGCAATGATATCCTGGCTCGGGATTCCAGCGTTTGCCAAGTAGCTCTTCACTTCTTCAGCGCGCTTCAAGGCAAGAACACGGCTTCTTTCCGGACGATCAAGGTTATCCGTATGGGAGACAATTTCAATTTTCTTTCCATGATAATTTCTCAAGTGGTCTGCAAGTCTTCTCAAGCCTTCCGAAGATTCCTTCGTAAAGCGAGACTGACCAACGCCAAATGTCACGCCCTGCAAAAGGAACTTTTCCAAAACAGTCTTGTTTGCAGAATTGGAAGGAGCGGCAGAAGTCGGTGCAGCCTGCGTCGTTGTAACCGTCGGCTTCGGAGCTGCATAAGAAGGAGCATTCTTCACGCAACGGAGCTTGTTCGTATAGGCGTCACCATGCTTGAAGTACGGCGAACCCTTTTCACGAATGGCATTGTACTTCCAGTCCACATAAGTCATTTCATTACCGTTCTTCGAAGAAGTCCAGTAGCCACGCTTGAAGTCGAAATTCAAGCTGCACGGATTTTCCTTCGTGTCACGGTTATTCCTCATGCGCTTGTCGTTTGCACGAAGTTCAAATTCAGAAGCCTTCGAGAAAAGCTGTTCGTATTCATACTGTTCCGGTACATGCCAACCACGCGGGCAAGCACGTCCGAGGTTTCTAGCTTCCATTTCGTCCAAGCGATCGAGAATCACATCTTCGGCCATCCAAGTCTGGTCACCGATCTTAAGAGTTCTGTAAGTCTTTCCGGCATTGTCCATCACGCCACCAAGACGATCCTTACAAGCGGCTTCCCAATTCTGGATGCAACGCACAGAGTAACCATTCGCCTTGCGACCCTGGAAAGCAAACGTTTCGAGGTTCTGGCCTCTAAAGCTCATCGCATCGGCACGGTCACCACCCTTTTCATCTCCCAGCCAGAAGAATGCACGATTGCCCAAGTCAATATAGCGTTCGCCATCGACATAGTAACCGCCATCAAGCACTCTAAAGCTATTCAAGTTAAAGTCCTGATAGTTGAGATCGTCACCCATCGGCAAGCTCCATCCATCAGGGCAAGCCTTCTTGGCGGCGTTCCATGTATAAAGTCTACCGTAGGTTTCGCAATTTTGGGTATTGTTGTCGTAGCAATAGCTTTCCGGCAAGCGGAACTTCAAGTTTTCGGCCATCCACACACGGCCACCGATCTTCACTGTAGAATAACGTTCGCCATCGCGGTTATCAATCAACAAATTTCTAGCTTCGTCATACGTCGATGTGTTCTGGAACTTATTCGATGCATACTGTTGCTGGACCGGCTGAGTCGGGCGAGAAGCCATTGCAGCGCGTTCTTCCTCGGAGATACTGCAATCATATTCCTGGGGAAGCTTACCAAAATAGTGATTGTACTTATCCGGTGTAATCCAGATTTCACTGCTACCAACAGACGAGCGCATAAAAGAACGCGGATAATTAGCGCATCTGAAAAGCACATTGGCGCATCGATCGTCCTTCTTTTCCGTTCTATATGTATCTTCCATATCCGGGCAACGCCAGTAACACGAATTACCGAACATGTCATCAAAGCTACATGCAACCACAGTTTTATCGCCAGACGGACCGGCAAAAACAGATTCTGCAGTAAGGAGCATCGTAGCTACAGCTAGAGCGTACTTTTTTTTCATAGAAACTCCGTATTCCAACACAATTAAACGTGTTTGTATAATAATGATTAGACAAAAGATACAAATTTCAACTTTTCAAATTCAATAGTCACTCGACATTTAACCCATATAGCAAGCCCATTGCTATCTACTCGTCCACTTTTGAAAATTTCCGTTTACATTTTATTGTCATATTATTTCAGAATTTTGTATTTTGTTCAAGCAGATCAAATATGAGATCAACGTTTCAGACAATACTCTTTTTATTGCTATTCGCACTAGTTTTTCATACCAGTGCAGCGCATCTCGCTACACCTCAAGAAAACGACATTCTGCTCACGCAATTAAAAGACGGAAGTGGAACAAAATGTGTTATGTCGTTCATGGATACAGCCTTCATTCTAAAAATTAGCGATAACGATTTCGTTCTCTTAAAAACGAAATCAGGATGCATAGGTTGGGCAAAGAAAGGAAATTTGAAATTTATTGTAAAACTATCATCCATCGAGGAAATCGAAACATCGTGTATATTGGACACAAAACCAGCAGACGCAAACACGCTATACAACTTTCGAAAAAGCCTCGCCGATTCCATAGCCATTTACTACGGTGATTCAACCCTCTATAGCTATTTAGATTCCACAAAATACTTTCACCATCCTGATGACTCTAAATTTACCCTTCGCTTTGACACCATCAAAGATTCGCTCTACCGCTACTACATGGAAACCCCGCATCGTCCCCTAGAGCATGAGCAGTTCTTAACGAAGATGTTTGGCATAAATAGGAACAACCTCTTTTTCGCAAGGATGGAATGGGACAGCCTGGCCACAATTTTTAGCCTGAATCCCGATTCCGTATTTGATACGGTCTATGCCACGAACCGCAATTTATATTCGGGTTCGATAAAAAAACTATCTCCACTCAAGCGCCGTACGGCAACGCTAGCTCTCCTTGATTACGAAAAAAAGCTCCGCACCCCAAACAACAATTCCAAAGACTCCACATGGTATAAGCACCAATTAAAAATGCAAACCTTGGCAGATTCCATCGTGCAAGAAAATCCGCAATACAGCGACCCCGTTTACAGTTACTATTACAATATGGGGCCAATCCCCAAACGTCTCGATCCTTCTTTTTATTTTGCCGCTGGGGTATCGGCTATGCATCTGTTTGGCGATAACAATTCCGTATATGGAGAATTTCTGGGAATTGATTTATTTCTTGGAGGATTCACACCAATAGGAACTTTAACCCTAAAATCAACACTCGCCTTCGGAGCCAACACGGGTAGAGAATTTATCTACAACGACGATGAGAAAGTGTTCAAGCATAATTCCTTTTTGAACACCATCGATGCATCGATTTTATACAGACCCGCATTTTCTTTACACAACATATATAATACTTGGGCCATCCTTCCAGAAATCGGAGCAGGCATATATTTATTGGATGACAACATCTTTTATTATGCCCTCGGCATCCGCTACGAAAAATCCATGCAAAGACTTGAATCGACAATCAAGAACCGCTACGGAATCATCAACGGTTGGAGTCTTGGCCTCACCTCAAATTGGAGTGGCTTAGCATTCAAGGGAATCGTTCTAGACATCCGCTGGGCATTCCAGCCATAAAAACACCCCCCACTCGCCTTACACATTTGTCGTCTATTTTGGGCATTTTCCTTTCGTCTTTCGTCTTTCGTCTTTCGTCTATTTCTATATTTACGCCCGTATTTTTATTGTACAGTAAAACTCAGGGATCCTATCCCACAGGAAAACATTATGAAAAAGATTCTGTTCCAAGACACCTCGTTCCGTGATGGCTTCCAGTCCATCTTCGGCGCTCGCGTGTTCATGAAAGACTTCATGCCTGCAGTTGAAGCAGCCGTCAAGGCTGGCATCACCCACTTCGAAGCAGGTGGCGGCGCCCGTTTCCAGGCCCTCTACCAGAACTGCGGTGAAGACGCATTCGACATGATGGACGAATTCCGTCGCGTTGTCGGCCCGAAGATCCGCCTCCAGACTCTCGCTCGTGGTATCAACGTTGTGGCTCTCGCTCCGCAGCCGCGCGACATGATCAAGCTCCATGCCGACATGTTCAAGAAGC
>CAMZFJ010000042.1 GCA_947306025.1 uncultured Fibrobacter sp. | reverse complement strand
GTGGTGGTGAAGTAATCGCAGCCGAGCTCTTTCGCAAGTCTTGCCGATTCGGCGAGTCGCAGTTCAAAACACTTGCGGCAGCGTTTGCCACCTTCGGGTTCTTGCTCTAGACCGCGGGCGGCATCGTAAAATTTTTTCGGGTCGTAATCGCCTTCGATAAGCGTAACTGGATACTTTGTTTTAAATTTGGCGACAAAGCGTTTGATCTCGTTTACGCGATGTTGGTATTCTTCGGCGGGCGCGATGTTTGGGTTGTAGTAGAACAAAGTAATTTTGAAATATTGGGAAAGGTATTCGATAGTGTAGCTGCTACAGGGCGCACAACAAGCATGCAGCAAAAGCGTAGGCACTTCGCCTGTCTTTTCGAGCCTGCGGATAATGCGGTCGAGATCAACTTGGTAGTTGTGCTTCGGTGCAGCCGTTTCCATGTCTCTATCGTCTCTCGTCTTTCGTCTAAACAGTCCCTACCGCGACAATCCAAAAGCAAACGGTCGATGCGAATGCGAGCGGCCCCATCACATGGCGTTCCTTGGCGCTCAAGCTAAAGAAAACCGTTGCGGTATAGAACGTCAGGTAAACAGCGAAGAAAAAGGCGACGATGCGCGTGATTCCAAACGGGATGATTTCCGGCAGCACATGGCCTGCGCTTAGAATGGTAAACAGCGCTACAAATTGCATAATGATCGGCAATACGAATGCCCTGCGAACCTCTTGCGGAACGACCCTGTGGCGGCCGTTCATGGCGTACATGCCAAGTGGGGCCCCAAGTGCAAGCGCGATGTTCAATGCAATGGAAGGCAAAAAAACGATAGAACCGATGATAGCTGCGATATAAAACATAATCTTAAGATAAAAAAAAGGACTCCTTCAGGCAAAGGAGGGAACCTAAAGGAGTCTGAGAGTGTTTGGGTATTATTAATAATACATATCTTCGAGGCTGTAAATTGGAATATTATCGAAAATAGTGGTTACAAAAGTATCCATACCCTTTAAAATAGGGACTTTTGGGATGAAATGTCTCAAAATTTGAGGTTTGTTTGCAGGTGAGCGTAGCTTGGACTGAATGATTTGGTCTTGGTTTTCTTGAAGGCGAAGACGAAATCGCACCCGAACCAGTCGTTGTCTAGCTTGACTTCGTTTTGGAGGGTGATGCTTTTGGCTGGGTTCATTTTGGGGAATGCGATTGTCAGTTTGGCGAGGGCGAGGCTGTTGCGGTAGCTTGCGCCGAGTTCGATTTTGGGTGGCTTTGTGCGGTTGTTTTCGTGGCGGACTTTGGCGCTTGCTTTGAACGCGAGCGTGTTCCAATCAGATTCGACGTTACCGTTCCATTCGGTCGAATTGCAATTGTCGTTTGCATCAAGGCAGGTGGCGCTAAAGCTTGTTCGTAACCGTCCAGGCCCCGTGGTTAGCGCTATTTTGAAACGGGCGTTCACGGAATCCGAGGCTATTGCGCTTAGCACGCGTGCCTTGGCGGAGAGGACAGTGTTTAATGCTTCGGGCCATTGGACGTTGACGGTTTGTGATGCCCAAAGGCGATTCCCGACGATGCCTTTGCTCAAGTTGAGCCCTTGCGGGATGGAATCGCCGTGGATGTATGCGGTCGTTTTCCATGATAGGTGTTCCTTTTCGCTTTGCAATTGAATCTTGACAAGCGGGAGGTCTTGCCCGAATTGATACCAAGCAGAAATTTGCCCGAGCGTGGTGCGTGCTTGCAATGCGATGGCGCCTGCGTCTGGAAATTTCCAAAATGCGGCGGTCAGTTCGTTTTGACGATTGGGGTGGAACGCCACATGCGTGTGAAATGTTTTGCTAGAGTCGATGTGTGCGCCTAGATGGAATTTGCCGATGGGTAAACGAAACGCCGCGCCCCATAATGTGTCGAGTGGTAAATGGCTATGGAATTCTAACGTGGAAATTTGTCCGAAATGCGTTTCGTAACCGTCGCGCCGGTACGAGAGCAGTTCTTGTGAACCGAGGTGCAGCTTGAAATAGTAGAATTGGATTTGCAATTCTTCGCGGTGCTTTTTCAAGTGGCCGTCGCTATCGTATTGGCCTTTCCACGAAAGGGATCCGTGCGGGATGATTGGCGGTGGTTCGGATTTGGAGGCCTGCGCGGAATGTGTTGCTTCTGCGGAATGCGCGGAGTCTGAGGAACGCGCGGATTTCGTTGTTTTGTTTTTTCTTTTTTTGCGGGTTGATTTTGTGGTGCTTGGTGCTGTGGTTACACAGGGCTCTTGCGCGTAAACTTCGGCGAGTAAACAGGCTTCGTCGTAGTTTTCTTCTTCGAGTCGAGAGAAAAGTTCATCGGCTTCTTCGGGCGTGATTATGCCGTCGTCCCACCATTCGAAAACTTGCGCGGCGTCTAGCGGTGGTGCGGTTGTTTCTTCGGCGTTGGCTTGTGCTATCGCGAAAATAACGAGTGCAAAAAATAAAAGTATTCTGTTCAAAAGAACCTCCCTTATATAAACACCCGCGAGAGAATCTTTTGGACTAGAATTTTTTGAAAATTTTTTGAATCGAAGTGTTGGGTTTGGATGGAATTCTTAAATCTTTCTACATTTTGGCACATGGCAAATTCATCTTGGTCTAAAAATTCCAAACCCCGTGGTGCTAGTGCACTTGGCAAGGACTTTATCCCTCACATGAAGGCTCCCCGCACGGAGTTTCCGCTCTTCAACGGAAAGCGCGTGACACCTTCGCTTGCTGGGCTCGATAAGCTTTTGCATTACTACGGTGTGGAACTCCAACCCGAAACGCTCAAGCAAATCTGGGAATTCCACCAGTTGCTCCGCGCGAACAACGACGACCAGGATTTAACGCGCCTCAACGCATTCGAGACGATGGTCGAACGCCATTATGCCGACTGCACGCTCATCAATGCTTACGTGCCCAAGTGGCCTGCCCGCATGATTGACGTTGGCAGTGGTGCTGGCTTCCCCGGAATCCCGCTGAAGATTGTGAATCCGTCGATTCAGCTTACTTTGTGCGAACCGCGCCCGAACCGCATCAACTTCCTCAACATGGTCATCGAAAAAATGGGCCTCAAGGGAATCGACGTGTTCGGTCACAAGGTCACGAGCCGCAGCATGACTATCCCCGTGGACGGAGTCATCAGTCGCGCTTTCGAACTCATGGAAAAGACGCTCCCGCGCATCGCAAATTCCTTGAAGGTGGGCGGCCGCGTGTTCTTCATGAAGGGCCCTGCTGTTGCCGATGAACTCAAGACATTCTATCCCGAAGATTTCGGATACAAGTTTATCGGGAAGCATTTCTATACAATCCCGAATAGCACGCAAGACCGCGCTCTGATTATTCTCGAACGCGAAGAATAAAGCGCGTGGAATAGGGCGCGAAATATTTCCGTTATCGTATAAAAAAGAAAATGCCCGCTCAGTGGCGGGCATGACAATTAAACGAAAAAAAGTCAGGCTCAATACCTGACTTTTTATTGTAGTGCGGCGAAGCCGCCAAATTCTAACTAATGACCAGTGACTAATAACTAGTAGCTAGTAACTAGTAACTGCGCCTTCGGCGCCTTAGAACTTAAACAGCATGCCGAAGCGCATCTGGCCGTCGCGAACGCCGTCCGCTCTGCCTACGTTCTTGATTGTTGCCCAGTCGAACTGCAAAACGTCAGAGAGCATCACGCCCACGCCAAAGTCCACTTCGTTGCGCTTGCCGACGCGGTCGTAGAGGTAGCCCAAGCGAAGTGCAATCGTGTTAGAATAAATGAATTCAGTACCGAAGTTGAACACGCCTTGGAGGAACGTATTCGTCTTGTCGTTTTCCGGGTCAAAGAATGCTTTCCAGCAAGCGATGTAGAACGGTTCCGGATTGCCTTCGTCGTCGTCAATCACGACTTCGCGGTTGTAGTCGAATGCCACAGTCCACTTGTAGTCGGCCATGCTCAAGATTTCATAAGAAAGTCCGAGGCGCCAGGTCAAAGGAATCGGGTCTTCGATGGTCTTGTCTACGTAGTAAACACTAGGACCGATGTTTGCGAGAACCAATGCGAAGTTGAGCTTCGGGACAATGAGGTTCTTCTTCAAAATACCGACGTCGAATGCGTAACCAAACGTTGTGGCTTCTTCTGCGCCAGCGCCTGCGCCGGAACTCAAGTCGGAGTAGAAGAACTTGATAGAAAGGCCAAGGCCCCAGTCGTTCGGGAAGCGCGTACCATAGCTCACGCCGCCGACGATTTCGGAACTGTTGTAGGCCACAAGGTCATCTGCATCCAAGTCTCCCGAAACTACTGTAGAACCGAACGAGACGAAGTTCACGGAAACACCGAGCGTTCCCCAGTCGTTCAGAGGAATGGTCATGCCGCCATAGAGGTGGTAAAGGTCAGGGATGTTGAGGACCGGCAAAAGCTTTTCGTAGAATGCGGTGAGCTGGTAGTCGGCGTCCTTGTACTGTTCCATGCCGTTCGCCGTGCTGAACCACACATCGTTACCTTCGGGGAGTACAGCCCAGACTCTGTTGGTCGAGAGGCCGTTGCCCTGGTGGTAGTGCATCCATTCGTCGTCGCGCTTGGTGGCTTCGGGATCTTCCTTAGAGCTGCGTTCGAGTTCTGCCTTACGTCCGCTTGCGGTAGCGTAATCCGGCAGGTGGCGCCAAACGCCGAGGTCGGTGGCAATCCAAATAGCACCCTTGCGGTCTACAGAAACGTCGTTTACAGTGTTGTTGGCGAATTGCACCTGTTCCCACTTGCGCAGCGTAAAGTGCGAGAGACCGCCCTTGTGGGTTGCCCAGACGTGACCCGAGCTATCGACGGCGAGTGCGGTCGGGTTCAAGTCCATGATGCCGTCTTCCTGGTTGAACAGGCTCCAGCGGTCTTTGTCGTTCGAGCTCTTCTTCGGGGTGAGGCGTGCAACACCTGCGCCATCGACGGCTACGTAAAGTTCCTTGCGGTTTTCGGACCACACAAGTGCATTAATCTTTTGGCTCGGGAGGACCTTGCCTTTCTGTTCGAAGGCGCCGTTGCGGTAGATGAAGAGGCCGTTATCCGTACCAATCCAGAGGGAGGCGCCTTGCTTGGCGAGGGCTGTAATGCGGCGTTCGCCGAGTTCGGTTTCGAAAGTTTTCCAGCTCTTGCCGTCAAAGCGGTAGAGTCCCTTCGGTGTACCGACCCAGAGTTTTTCGGTGAGGCTTTCGTAAAGGATTGCGGTGATGGTGTCCTTCACGACCAAGTCCCAAGGCATCTTGACTTCGACCACGTGAGATTCGTCGTCGGCGTTCTTCACATCGTTGAAGGCTTTCACGACGCGCGTGTATTCGTCGAGCCCGCGTTCGGTGCCGACGAAGGTGCGTACGGCGTCTTTAATTTTTGCGTTGCCCTGCAAGGTGACGGAGTAGTAGTTGACCCACTGTTCGCCGTCGAACTTGAGAATGCCCTTGGTGGTACCTGCCCAGAGTTCGCTCTTGTCGAAGAACCCGTTTTTGCTGCGGGATGCCATGTGCGTAAAGAACGGCGTTTGCTTGGCATCGGCTTTGTAGGAACTGCGCCATTCATCGGCAAGAGGTCCGAATGCAAGGCCGGCCGGGTTGTAATACATGGCGGTGGCGTCATCGGCAAGTGCTGCACCGACTTCGCCCATACCAAGCTGGCGGGCGCCAACGGGCATCTGGAGAGTGATGATTGCCGAACCTGCGGCAAGAGCCATGGCAGGGGCTAAAAGAATAGCTGATAATAGTGACTTACGCAAGTTGCCTCCAATCCGGGACGCTATAGGTGTTTCCGTGTGTAGGGATCACAGCCTTCCATCCGGATTTGCTCGGGTTTTCCCAGGGTTGCTTCGGTAAGAGCTTACAGTCGCAGCCCAAGACATAGGGGGGTAGAATTTCCGCGTGATTGCGAATCTGTTCGCGGGTGATGAAATTTTCCTCGCTGACGAATTTACAATAATTCTTGCCTTTGGGACCAAGTACAATCCTGTAAGTGGCGGTGCCGTTCTTGTCCCCTTCGTCAATCGTTTTTATAGTTTCCTCTAGCGTGTTGTTCCACTGCTCGATGTAGAATAACCTTTGCTCGGGAGTTAAATCTTGCGTTTCGAGCCAAGCCTTGATAGATGCTTCGGATGGCTTTACGGCGGTGAGCGTCTCGCGGGCGGGGCGGCCGATGGCGGCATACTGGCCCGATACGTCGATGACCGGCTTGGACGGCTCTTTTTCGTCGGAATTGCGCGTGCCCACATAGATGCCGATGCCGGCGAGGACGATGGACAATAGCACAATCGCGATGACGATAATGATTGATAGCATATTTAAATCCGTTTACGATAAATCCTTACTCTCAAAAACTAGCATTTTCTATTTTATAAGATAGGAGATATTATGTTAAAATTAAAGTTTTTTCTTGTGTTACTTGCTTGTAGTGTCGCTTGGGCTGTCCCGTTCAAGGTTGAAACGGTCAAGGAAGGCCGTGGAGAGCCCATCCGTGCAGGTCAATTGATTAAGGTTCATTATAAAGGATACTTGGCGGTAGACAGTGCCATTGTGAACAAAGCGGCTACCGACTCGACTGTTGAAGCTCCGTATTTTGCAAATTCCTATTACAGCGAAAAACCGCTTGAATTTACGGTTGGCATGGGCCAGGTGATTGAAGGCTGGGACAAGGGCCTTGTGGGCATGAAGATTGGCGAAATCCGCAAGCTCTCGGTGCCGTCCGTGATGGCTTATGGCGACAACTCTCTCGAAGGCATTCCGCCTAATAGCGACTTGATGTTCGTTGTTGAACTTGTTCATGCTGAAAAGCCGCTTGAAGCAGACAAATTCCCTGCGGATGTTGAAAAGCTCAAGTGGCGTGACATGGGCCGCGGCCTCAAGGTCTTTGATGAAAAGGTCGGTAACGGCAAGGCTAACGTTTCGGGTAACGTAATTAAGGTCCACTATACGGGTTGGCTCTTGTCTGGCCGCAAGTTCGGTAGCTCCAAGGATTTGGGCAAGCCGCTCGAAGCTGTGATGGGCGCTGGCAAGATGATCAAGGGCTGGGAAACGGGCCTTGACGGCATGCGCGAAGGCGGTGTGCGCTGGTTACGCGTTTCTCCGGCGATGGGCTATGGCGCTATGGCATTCTCGATGATTCCGCCGAACTCCACGCTCGTGTTCCGCGTCGAGATGGTTTCGTCTGAACTGGATCCGGAATTGGCAAAGAACATGGACTTCTTCCCGGATACGACGCTCCTCAAGTTCGAAAATGGTCCTGAAGGTTTGCGTTATGCAATCGTGAAGCAGGGTGAAGGCGAACCGGCCCGTGCTGGCCGCCGCGCGATTGTGCATTACACGGGTTGGATGGTGAACGGTTACAAGTTCGATAGCTCTCGCGATCGCGGTCAGCCGTTTGCGTTTGAACTCGGCGCAGGCAACGTTATTCGCGGTTGGGAACTCGGTGTGCAGGGCATGCTCCCCGGCGAAAAGAGAATCCTCGTGGTGCCGCCTGGCCTTGGCTACGGCAGCCGCGGCGCAGGTCCGATTCCTGGCGGCGCAACGCTCATCTTTGCTGTGGAATACCTTGGCGAAGAATAGCGGCAGAGCCGCTTTTAGACGAAAGAACGGGCTTCGCCCTACAGACGAGAGACGAAAGGGATTGCTGTCGGGAACTGCTTATGTTGTTTGTCTAGAACGAGTGTGTTTGTCATTCTGGAGGCTCGAAGAGCCGATAGGATCCATAAAAGAAACGGTGTTATTTGCCCGGCGTAATGTCGGGCTTTTTTGTTTATCGCTTTATTGCAAGTCTTTGGGCAAATATTTTTCCGGCACTTTATAGCCTAAGTTGTAGAGCCTTCGTGCATAGTTCTCGTCTTGCAGGCGCTTTTCGGATTCTTGAACGAGCTTTAACAGGATTTTGGCTTCTTTCCCAGACTTGATGCGGATTACGGTCATCCAATAGATTATCGCAAACGCTAGGAAATAGACGCTGCTTAATGCCAAAAACTCTTTTATGCTTAGTGAAATGATTGGATTTGAAACATAGTAAATGACGCCCCAGCAAACCGCCCCAATTGCTGTGCAAATGAGTGCGCGTTTTAGAGGAATGCCGACATTGAGCCATTTCTTGTCGACTCCTTCCGCTGCGGGTTCGTGGAAGGCTTTGCAAAGAAAATCCTTGTTACATTTTGGACAAGTTATTAATGGAGACAGGTAACCATATGAGTTCCAGTCTTTTGGATATAGATAATTATTCTCTATAGATTTATGGCAATGAGGACATTTCATGCCCGTAATGTAATTTATTTTCGCGGTTCTACCAACTATTCATAATCACTAACCACAGCCTACTTTTCTATCGTCTTTCGTCTACCAGCGCAGCGGTCTATCGTCTAAACCTTCACTGGATCCTTCGTCCCTTCGGTCCTTAGGATGACACATTCCTAATCACAAACCACTAATCACAAACCACTAACCACCAACCACTAACCACTTCCTACTTCCTACTGTCCACTAATTACTATATTCCTCCCGAAGTTCAAGAAACTGCGGCTCCGCCGCACCCATTGACAAAAAGTCCATACCAAATGTTTACATAGTAGGGCAACGCGAGCGAGATTTAAATATTTTAGATATTGATGGTTACTTTTTCTGACATAGCGGACTACCGCGACTTCTTGAAGGAATTCTACGACAGGCGCAAGGTCGAGATGCCCTTCTACAGCTACCGCATGATGGGTGATAAGCTCGGGCTAGACTCCAGCTATCTCTATCGCGTATTGCAAAAGAAGCAGCACTTGCCTGCTCATGCATTACCTGCGGCAAAGGAAATCCTTGCGCTGAGTGGTCGCGAGGCCGAATACTTCGACCTCCTTTATTCTGCTGCTGTCAGCAAGGATAAGACTAAGCGCGAAGAACTTATGGCGAAAGCCCTCTCGCTCCGCGATGTGGAACGTCATTCGTTGCAAGCCGCCGAACTTAAACTTCTTGAAAACTGGTGGATTCCTGCGGTACGCGCCTACCTGGAATTGAACGGTGGGGTGGTAAATGTCAAGCAGATTGCTAGGGATATTTGCCCGCCGATTACCGAGGATCAGGCTCTCGAAGCCATTGAAACTTTAAAGAGCGTCGGTCTCGTGAAAAAGCTTGCCTCGGGTAAGCTCGCACTCACCGAAGCCCATTTGACAGTAGGGGGTCCCGAAAAGGCGAAGGCCGTGCGCAATTTCCAGCGCCAGGTGCTGAGCCTTGCGAGCGATGCGCTCGAAAACGTCCCCGTCAATGAAAGGAATATTTCTACACTGACTCTTTCTGTAGACCAGTCCTGCTTCGAGGATTTGGGCGACATGTTGAGGGAATTCCGCCGTTTAGTCCAAAAAAGAGTAGACGGTGCCAAGAATCCTGACCGTGTTATGCAGCTTTCTATGGCATTTTACCCGGTAGCCCGTAAAGGAGGGGCTTCGGAAAATACTATAATAATAGGGGAAGGTGCAGGAGATAAAAAATGATTAAACGGGCGTGGACATATGGGTTGGCGACGTTAGCACTTTGCAATGTCGCCTGCGATAGCGGTCGTACCGCTGGATCGTCGATGGAAACGGAAAACTCCATCGCGGTGCTTGTTCAATTGGCCGATGGCACGCCTGCTGCACGTATGGACGTTATTGTCCGCCCTGAATC
>CAMZFJ010000041.1 GCA_947306025.1 uncultured Fibrobacter sp. | reverse complement strand
TAGGATAAGTAACACGCACTTCGTGCGTTATTATAGTGCGGCAAAGCCGCGATTCTTTACCTAACACCTAATACCTAACACCTGTTCCCTAAGCAACCACAAACATTCCGTTCTGGTAGTCCACGACAGCGGGCTTTGCGGCACTCACGGTTCCCGAGAGTATCGCGTGGCTCAACGGGCGTTCAATGTTACGTTCGATATAACGCTGGATCGGACGAGCACCGAATTCCGGCTGGTAAGCGCCTTCCGCAATCGCATCAAGCGCCGCATCCGAAAGCGTAAGCACCAAGTCCTGACGAGCCGCACGCTTTGCCAAGTCCGCAAATTTAAGCTTGACAATATCGCGGATCTGCGGTTTCGAGAGGCTCTGGAACACAAGCACTTCGTCCAAGCGGTTCAAGAATTCCGGGCGGAAGAACGCATGCAAATCAGCTTCGACATCTTCAAGCGACACCTGCGGCGGTACACCGTTCTTGGCGCTAGCAGCGCTCAAGCGGAACTTCTCGGCACCCAGATTCGAAGTCATCAAAATCAAGGTGTTCTTGAAGTTCACCGTACGGCCCTTGCCGTCCGTCAAACGGCCATCGTCCAACACCTGCAACAGCGTATTGAACACGTCCGGATGCGCCTTCTCGATTTCGTCGAGCAAGATCACGCAGTACGGATGCGTACGCACGGCTTCGGTCAGCTGGCCGCCTTCTTCGTAGCCCACGTATCCCGGAGGAGCACCGATCAAACGGCTCACGCTATGCTTTTCCATGTATTCGCTCATGTCGATACGCACAAGCGCATTTTCGCTATCGAAAAGTTCCACAGCCAAAGCCTTCGCAAGTTCCGTCTTACCAACACCCGTCGGGCCGAGGAACAAGAAGCTACCAATCGGAGCATTTTCACGGCTTAAACCGCTACGGTTACGCAAAATCGCTTCGGACACGGCTTCCACGGCATCGTCCTGGCCAATCACGCGGGCATGCAGACGTTCGTCCAAGTGCAACAACTTCGCCTTTTCGCCTTCGCAAAGCTTCGTTACCGGAATGCCCGTCCAACGGCTTACCACAAGCGCTATCGTCTCTTCCGTGACTTCTTCGCTCAAGCCGCCTTCTTCTGCACTCTTGCGGAGCGCTTCGGTCTTCTGGGCAAGTTCCTTTTCGATGTTCACAATCTTATTGTACTTGAGTTCGGCAGCACGGTTCAAGTCGTAACGGGCTTCGGCCTGTTCCATCTCGTCCTTTGCGGCCTTCAAGGATTTCTTCAAGTCCTGCACTTCGGCAAATGCGGCACGGCGATCCTGCCAGCGTTCCTGCATTTTCTTGACCGCAGCATCCGTTACGGCAAGATCTTCACGGAGTTCTTTCAAGCGCTTCACACTCGCTTCGTCCGTTTCCTTCGCCAAGGCCTGCTCCTCGATCTTCATCTGGAGTTCCTTACGCTGCAAGGTATCGAGCGCTTCCGGCACGGTGTCCATCTGCGTTTTCACAAGGCTTGCCGCCTCGTCGATCAAGTCAATAGCCTTATCCGGGAGGAATCGGTCACTGATGTAACGGTTCGAAAGTTTCACGGCTGCCACCAGCGCGTTGTCGTGCAGACGTACGCCATGGTGCGCATCAAAACCTTCCTTAATGCCACGCAAAATCGAAATCGCTTCGTCTTCGCTCGGTTCCGAAACCTGCACCGGCTGGAACCTTCGTTCCAAAGCGGAATCCTTTTCGATGTACTTGCGGTATTCCTGCGTTGTCGTCGCACCAATGCAATGCAGTTCGCCACGAGCGAGCTTCGGCTTAAGCATGTTGCCCAAGTCCATCGAGCCTTCGGTCTTGCCCGCACCCACAATGTTGTGGAGTTCGTCGATGAACATCAGCGTGTTGCCATCTTCTTCGATAGCGTCAATCACGCTCTTGAGCCTTTCTTCAAAGTCGCCACGGTACTTTGCACCCGCCATCAAGGCCGACAAATCCAGCGCAAAGACCTTCTTGCCCTTCAACGCATCCGGCACGTCGCCGCGGTAAATACGTTCGGCAAGGCCTTCGACAATAGCGGTCTTACCCACACCCGGTTCACCGACCAAGCACGGATTGTTCTTTGTCTTACGGCTCAAAATCAAAATCACACGACGGATTTCTTCTTCACGGCCAATCACCGGCGAGAGCTTTCCGTCCGCTGCCATTTCCACAAGTTCACGGCCATAAAGTTTCAGCGGAGACTGTTCCTCGGCATTCGCGGCACCTGCAAACGGGTCCGAAAGCCAGGTTTCCACCACTTCGGTCGAGCCAAGCGCATCGGCAAACACCTTCGAAAGCGCACGGTCGCCCGAGAACTTCATCAACGCCACGAGCAAATCGCCCGGCGTCACCATACGGCTTACCTGACGAGCCGCCTGCACAGCCGCACGCAAGATACGGTTCAAGTCGCTATCCGGTTCTACATCCGGATTCACGCCTTCCATACGCGGGATTTTCTGGACAAACGGTTCCAAACGGCCACGGAGTTCCGAAGTCTTCACACCCTTGGACTTATAAAGTTTCTTCAAGGTTGCATCGGGGCCTTCAACAAGGCCAACGGCCAAATGCGCCGCACCCAGGTAAGAGTGCGAACAACGGTCACGCAAGCTCTGCGCTTTTGCCAAAACCTTTTCAGCATCATTAGTAAAATCGGACATTTTATCCTCGCTTTTCTTTTTTCCCCATCCCTATTGCAAACAATGTGCCAAAAGTTCCCTAGCACCCCAAAAATCGCGATTTTCGAAAAAAAAAGCCATTTCGAGCCGTTTCAAAGCCCCCACCTATTCAAAAAATAACACGCAAGCGTTTCAAAAACAACGTTTCAAAGCATTTTTTTGAAACGCCCACCAAAGCACCCCTAGACCGGCGGCATTCCTTCAAAATATTCCGAACACTCCGCCTACAGCCGGACCGTTTCATCGCACATTTCGCAAACAGCGGTTCGGTGCGTTACAAAGATCATCGTCTTTTCCGGGAAGGCCTCGAATAAGCGGCGGTAAAGTTCCGCCTCGGTTTCCTCATCCAGCGAAGAACTGATTTCATCAAAAAGCAAAATGTTGCCGGGGCGCAAAAGCCCACGGGCAATCGCAATGCGCTGCGCCTGGCCTTCACTAAGCCCATGCCCGCGTTCCCCAATTTCTGTATCAATTCCATCGGGCAACGTCTCCACAAATTCCGCACAAGCAATGTGCAAAACGCGGCGCATTTCATCGTCAGTCGCATCGGGCTTTGCCAACTGCAAATTGTATCGCACGGAGCCGTTCATCAGCGTATTGCCCTGCGGCACATACACAAAATTCGAACGCGTCTCTTCCGAAACATCCACAACGGCGCCATTCGAATAAATCACCATGCGGCCACTATCGGGCTTTACAAAACCGAGCAAAAGCCTGAACAAAGTCGTCTTGCCTTTACCGGTCTCGCCCATAATCGCCGCCTTGCTCCCGGGCATAAAATCGTGCGAAAAATTACGGACTATTTCGCAATCGCCGCCCGCATAGCCAAAGCGTACATTCTCTAACCGCAAGCCAAGGCGCCCGCGCAGTTCAGAGTGCAATTCCAAAGTCTTTCCAGAAGGCGTTTTTCCAAGCTCTTCCCCGCGCGTTTCACCCGCGCACTCCCCAGCATCAACCACAGCCTTTTTCACCAGTTCATCCAAGCGGTCGATACTCGCGGTCGAATGCACCAATTGCGGCACCATCCCAAGCAACGTCAAAATCGGGTGCTGGATTTGCCCGACCAACTGCAAAAAAGAAGTCATCACGCCAAACGTAATCGTCCCATCGCGCAGCCCAAGCCCGCCCCACACAAAGGCTAGCAAATAGCCAAGTCCAAACGCAGAGCCTATTGCAAAACGCGCGACTGTCGTAAAGCGAGTCCGCCGCAGCACATCGCGTTCAAGTTTATTTTGTTTTAAACCAAGCCGTTCCGTCACCCAGCTTTCGCTTTCGAGCGAACGCAACACGGCATTGTATTCCACGCCTTCTTGCACCTGCATCTGGATGCGGCTTTCGCCCTCGCGAATGTCTAACGTCATCTTGCGCAACTTGCGCGAAATCAGCTTACCCACAACGACCATCACGGGCGTAAGCAACAGAAGCGCCCATGCCAGCCGGGCATCAAACCAACGCATCAAAAGGAATGCGCCCACAAGCTGGATTCCCGTCACCGCCATCTGCGGGAGCGTATCGATCACCGAAGTCGATACCGTTTCAATATCCTTCGAAAGCCTCGACGACACATCGCCCGAATGCAATTCATGCCCGTCAAAAAGCGGCCGCTTAAATAACGTGCCAAAATAGAACAGCCTAAGCGCATTAGTCATTTTCACCGAGGCCGATGCAGTCATGTAATAATACAGGAGCCTAAGGACAATCGTCCCCACCACAGTAAAAACAAGGAACGCAATCATACGCACAATATCATCTTGCGATCCTGTGCGTATCGTTTCGTCAATAAACCGCTTGCTGAGCCATATCATCAAAAGACCGCATGCCACGCGTGCGATTCCCGCCAAAATGCGAGCGACAATATTTACGCGAAAGCCTTTTGTTCCGCGCCACAGCCAAGCGATATATTTCATTCGAGCACGTTCACCTTTTGCCATTCGGCGACAATAGCAGCAACATCGACCTTCGCCTGTTCTGCACCAACGTCGTATTCACCGCAAAGCGCTTCGGCAAGGGAATCTACGGTGAAGTCGCCTTGCTGTTCGGCCTGTTTCCAAAGCCAAGCTGCCGTTTCGTTCAAGCAAAGGAGGCGTCCAAAATCGAGAGCACCAATACCTTCACCCATAATCACCTGTTCACCGCACACATCGCGCAGCACAAAACCTTTCTTGATTTTCATTTTTTTATCTTCCTATAAATCCAAAGTAAGTAACGTCTAATCGGTAACAGAATATACCATATTTTTGCAGCGATTCGGTATCGCCAAGCCGCCATAGCGTATTTTTTCCCATTCGGTTTTACAACGCAAATCACCTTGGCACAAACATCCGAGACATCACAATATTCCCGCAAGGCAAGATTTCCATCGCCCATGAGCACCACATGCTCGCCGTTCAACGAAACAATCCGGTGCACAACGTAATGTTTTCCGGGACTGTTCGTTTTGACAAGGGCAAGCACCACATCGCCACGCCGTAATTCTTTCGGCTTTTCCAGAATCACGCTATCGCGCCCGCCCACGATAAACGGCAACATGCTCCGCCCGTTTACCGGAAACGTGACGCTCACGCCACTCTTGACCATGCGAATCGCCTCGGCAAGAATCAGCGAGTCATCCTTTTTTCCCGAACCGCTCATGGCGCGGAATCTCCATTTTCATAAACGACTGTTTTACAACACAACGTGGCCGCCTCTTCGTCCGGCAGGCATTCTAAATACCACGATGGAACACACATTACAAGACCGTTTTGCGTTTTATGCAAACCATCGGCCATCTTTTTATCCCACCGCATTCCAGAAATACAAGGCAAAATAGCAGCGTATGCCGCAACACCTTTCAACGGCGAAATCTTATTGAACGGCGCCTGCGATAGCAATACGAATCCGCCCATTTCCATTTCGACATTCTTGTAGCAAGGCGTCTTACCGCTCCACGGCGAACCGAAAACTTTAGCAACCGGCTTTCCATCCGCATTTTTGAACAAACGCACTACAGGATTATCATCATTGAACAGCTCGGAGCCCTCGTTATACTTGAGCCAGAGCCTTGCATGGGTGCTCTTTCCCGTTCCGCTCTTGCCCAAGAACAAATAGCCGCGCCCCTTGTAGCGGATTCCCGCCGCATGGAACAAGGCCGTATCCAATTCAGAGGTCGCAAGCGCAAATAAAACCATCAACGAATTGTTCAAAGCAAAGACATGCTTTCGCTGGACATCATCAGTCGACATCGCCAAAACATCTCGTGGAGTCAAAAACAACATAGACTTTTTTAGCGTACTATCGCACACCAAGACACCCGTAGATACGCCGAACAACAAAAAGTCAAACGCAAGCAAACCATCTGCCGTGCGCCCGCATAAAATCGATTGTCCTTCTTCATCCTGACTGATTTCTTCGGTGTATCCGGGCGCAGAAGCTTCTTGCACCGCAACCGAAAACACAGGATTTTCGCACGAATCAACCGCAAATGGAGCGTAATTACCCATTTGCGACATAATTTCTTCGTCGGCTTCTACCGCAAAAAAATGTTCAGCAACTTTAAAAAACTTCTTAATCATCGAGCTTCTTTCTTTACATATTTAGAGTGAGACAAATCCCAAAGCGACCATCGCCGCAATTTAATCCGAACAGAAATAGATTTAAAAAACTCCTTCCAATAATCCAATTCGCTCACCACAACATCAACAGGAGCGAACCAAATCAACCGAAGACTACGCCAACGATGCTTCAAAAATCGAACAACAAAGTTCTTTGAAATTTCATTCAGCGAATCCATTTCATAAATACCAAAATTTCCGCCTTTTTGTATGATGGCGAGCATTTTTCGGCCGCGCTTTTCATCCGGCTTACAAAGCATCCTTGATAAATCAAGCTTAAACACATCGCCCATTATCCACATGAGCGCTCCGCAAACTTTCAAAAGTCCAAAATTCGAAAGTCTATTTGCAATTTCGCGACGATCATCTTCAGAAGAATGTTTCAACAGCACATAATAATCAAGGATTTGTTTAAAGCCGATACCATCCTTAATAAAATGAGCCTGAATATGGGCCAACTGCATCGCAAGCGCAAACTTGATCGAGGGTACATAAAAGCCTTCACTCCCCCGTTCTACATTCTGGATTTCTTTTTCCAAAAAACGCAGGAGGCGCGCACTCGCAAACGGATTCCATATTCCAGAAGACGGCCGGTAATGGATTTCAACGGGAACACCGTTTTCTTCAGGATCCAAATGAACCTGATGCGACGAGCACAAATCCCTTTCGTGAATCTTATACCCCATTTTCTTCATTACCGCAAAAACGTGGTCGCGACCGCCATCAACCCACAAGTCAATATCCCCGGCCTGTCGCATATAGGGGTCTACATAAAGCAATGCATTGGCAGGGCCCTTGAGCACAGCCGTTTTGCACCCTTGTGTTGCAAATAATTCCGTAAGCCTAGCGGCTTCGGCATTCAAAAGCTTATTCTGCCCCTTGATAGTTTCCGCTTCGAGAGCCCAACGCAATACGATTTTATGAGGAGGCTGTAAATCATGAGGCAAACGACTAATAGCTCTGTAAACAACCCCTGTAACAAGTTGCTTGGCACATTCCGTATGGAGATTATCCCAAGATCCAGCGGTCAACTTATGCGAAAAAGAGCACGGCAAGCGTTCGTCATCTAGCGCTATCCGCAAAAGTTCATAAAGAGCATCTTTTTCAAAGCGTACCATCAATTCTCAAATTAGTAAAAAAAGAGGACTCCGCCATGGCGAAGTTTTAATTTATGGGAACCTCTAAAAAATACATTGTTAAGCGATATAAACTTATAGGGAGGACCATGCTAAAGCGCTATTTTACGACGTCGAATACGCTCGGGAATAAGCAAAATTGTACTTTTCCAGTAATTAGATTCCTTATAAATGTAATACCGGGGAGCAATCGGGAATATGCGCAAATTTTGAACGCGGTCGTTGAACCAGCGCTTAAACACATTTTGTTTATAAGTTTTTTTTGCACCGAAGTCGCCCTCTGCAAATGTAGACTTGTACAAAATTCTGCTATAGAATTTGCTTGGCTTGCAAAGCATTTTGTCTTGAGGCAACTTGAATACACGCCCAAGAACACCCATGATAGCGGCGCAACCGTTTTTCATCCCGATTTTTTGGGCAAACTCCCAAGTGTATTGACGGTCAGCCTCAGTAGAATGAGTCAACAGTATATAGTAATCCGTATACTGCCTAAGACTTACTCCAGAAAGCAAGGCGTGTTTGTACAAATGAACTAGCTGCATGAGCAATGCAAACCGGATGCTCGGGCTGTAAAAACCTTCAGACGTAAGCGTAAGGTTCTCAAGTTCTGGCTCCAGGACTTTTAGGACTTCGTCGTAGGTTTTATTTAATCGAACCGCGTATGTTGCAGAAGTCGGCTTGTGGTGGACTTCCACAAGGACGTTGTTTTCATTTACAAATTCAATGTCGTGATAGTCAGGAGTTACATGTTCAAGGTTTTGAATCCCTAGCCCCTGTAATAACGCCAGAACTTTTTCGTAACCGCCAGAAACCCAGATATCAATATCGCCGGGATGCCTGGATAACGGATCGGGGTACAGGCGCGCATTGGCTTGGCCTTTCAAGATGGCGCTGCGGAACCCGCGTTCGGCAAACATTTTCGTATAACGGGCAGACTCCTGATTGAAAAGGAGGTTCTTGCCGCGGATAGCCTCGGCATCCCGAGCCCAAAGCAACATTAACAAACGTGGCGGTTGAGATTCCTTGGGTAAACGCGCTATGGCATTATAAACAACCCCCAAGAGCGTTTGGCGGTGCGCCATTGTATAGAGCGACTGCCATTCTTCAGAAGTCGGAATATACGGAAAAACCTGCGAGAGCCCGAGAGACACTCGCAGGAGTTCACAAAACATTTCGTCAAGAGAATGTTTCAAGGCTTAAGCCTTGGGATCTGTAACATCATCGATGTTCAAGGACAAGAAGCCACTATTCTTGACACCCTCTGCGCCACAAGATCCAGCTAAAAGGCTTGTTTTATATTCGAAATCAATCGAGCTCATCTTAGGAGTTTCGTATTCTTTTTTCTTCATAATTTTAGCTCCTTTGAATTAGTGCTTAATAACTTTTTTGTTGACGTACATGACCTTGTTCTGCGGCTTGCCGTTAAGCTTGCGGCCCTTAAGATCGTAATAGCGGTCCTGCATCTGGATGTCGCCAGTCTTGGTGTTCATCTTGCCTATGGACAACGTTCCACCATCCTTGTCTACGAAACGGACGTTGATTACATCCGGGAGAGACTCTTCAGCCACCTTACCTAAGCCATTCACCAACTGAGGCTTGGTGCATGTCAAATAAGCACGAGCCGGGTAAATGGTAACGCAATCATCATTGGGATTATTTTGAATTCTAACAAATTTTCCCTGATCAGTACCATCTGCAGAAAAACCATAGTCATTGGAAAGAGAACTACCATTATTCCATTGCTTGGTTTCGTAAGTTCCTGTCATCGAAAAGCAAGATCCAGAAACTTCAGTAGTATAAGGCTTTTCACCACTTACAGCTGTAGATTGAACGCTGAAGGTTGTACTGAATGTAATATTTGTACTTGAGCCATATTTTCCCTCTTTAAACTTTATAATATATGGCTTATTAGCGTAAAGAGTAGTAACCTTATTCATGGTCAATTCGGGAACAGAACCATAATAATTAATACTCCCCACTGTATATGCCGCATCAATTTGATCGTGTTCATCCACAGACACGTCTACAGGAAGCATAATAGTTGAATATTGTGTTGTACCCAATGAGCCTCGTTCAACTTTAACAGTTGTCACGTTATTAAATTTTTCACCAGCTGTAATCTCAATAGATGTAGCTGATCCATCCGATTTCAACGTTAGCGTCTTACCATCCCCAGAAAGCTCGTACCCCGAATCATCAGCCCAAGCTGCGGTTGAACCCATCAGAGCGACTATCGCCACGGCGGCAAAACGTGTCAGATGTAATTTTTTCATTGTTTTTCATCCTTC
>CAMZFJ010000040.1 GCA_947306025.1 uncultured Fibrobacter sp. | reverse complement strand
TGATGATCGTCTGCGTGCTCGTCGTGCCGGATGCTTCTGCCCTTATCATCATGCTCATGATGGGTAACATCTTCAAGGAAGCTGGTGTCGTCGAACGTCTCGTGAAGACCTCCTCCAACGAACTCATGAATATCGTGACGATCTTCCTCGGAACTTCCGTGGGCCTCACGATGTCTGCCGACATCTTCCTCAAGCCGCAGACCATCATGATTATCGCTATGGGTGTGGTTGCCTTTGGCTTCTCCACTTTCGGCGGTCTTCTCCTTGCAAAGATCATGAACAAGTGCTCTCCGAAGAACCCGGTGAACCCGCTTATCGGTTCCGCAGGCGTTTCTGCTGTGCCGATGGCTGCCCGCGTTTCTCAGGTTGAAGGCGCTAAGTATGACCCGCAGAACTTCCTCTTGATGCACGCCATGGGCCCGAACGTCTCTGGTGTGATCGGTACGGCAGTCTGCGCTGGTTACATGATCAGCCGTCTTTCGTAAGGTTTAGGTCCCTGAGCCTGCCGAAGGGCCGGCTCCGACTGGGAATCTTCAAAGGTCCTCGCTTCGGCGAGGATTTTTTTTGTTTTATAGAATTCAATTTTTGTTCTTTAGATTATATATTTTTTTATCTCTGTTTGGAAATGCTTAAATTTGCGTAAAAATCGCCATTTTTGTTTTTATGAAAAATCTTGCGTACTATTGCGAGAGCTAGTTGGTATTTCTATTTTAATATTATGAAATCGGTTACGGAATATCAGGACTATCGCGAATACGTGCTGGATTATTATCGCGAACGCAAACGTTGCTCGGCGTTTACGTGGCGCGAGTTTGCAAAATTGGCCGGGTTTGCCTCGGGGTCGTACCTGAAACTTGTGTGCGATGGCAAGACTCGGCTTCGCGAAGAAGGTGCTAAGAAAACTGGCCTTGCAATGGGCTTGCTTGGCTATGAACTGGATTATTTTGTTTTGTTGGTGCGGTACGAAAGCGCAAAGACGGAGCAGGAAAAGAAGAAGTGTTTTGAGGAAATGCAGGCGCTTGGCGAAGTGAACCGCGTGAGAATCCTCGGTAGCGAAATGTACACTTACTACGAAACTTGGAAGCATTCTGTTGTCCGTGAATTGGCGGTCGCGATGCCGGGCGCGAAACCGAACGAAATTGCCAAGGTGTGCAAGCCAGCGATTTCTGCGGCGGATGTCAGCGAAAGCTTGCGGTTCTTGGTAAAGTCCGGACTCTTAAAGCGCGATATCAAGGGCAACTACCACCAGACTAATGCTTCGCTATCGACAGGAAATTTGAATGTGGTTGCCGTGGCGGTGCATTCGCAATTGCGCCAAATGGGCGAGCTTGCGCTTGAGGCTTTGGACAAATTGCCTATCTCGGAACGCCACTTTAGCGGCATCACGATGGGCATGACGGATGAATGCTACAAGAAGGTCGTGGAAGAATTGGCGGAGTGCCGTAAGCGCATTGTGTCGATTGTATCTGCGGATAAGAGCATAGAAAAAGTTTGTCGCTTGAATATGCAACTTTTCCCGCTGACGGAAAATATTCATGGCCGTGCGGTAGCGCCAAATGCGCAGAATAGTTATGGACCGCAAAAGTAAATAGAATATAAAAGAGTTGGTATGAAGATGAAAATGAGTCGCTTTTTTGAATTTTTGACGATTGTATCCATGCTTTGTGCATGCTCCGATGTGGTTGCGCTTGACGATACTCCCGAATTGCAGCAAGAAAATGTGCGCTCTGGTACAGAACGCTTGATTTCGGGTTTGGCGCAGATTGGCCCCTTTGCAATGGGTTCCTCCGTGACGATTCAGGAACTGGATGGCGAAACATTTTTACAGACGGGTAAGAGTTTAAAGACGCATGTGATAAACGACCAAGGTGATTTTTTGTTTTATGATACAGGTTTAGATTCTCTGTATGCGCTGATTGAAGTAAACGGTTATTATCTCGATGGAAATACAGGCAAAATGTCTGGTAGCATGATAACTTTGAATGCCCTTACGGACTTAACTAACCGTGATCGTGTAAATGTGAATGTGCTTACGCACTTAGAAACAGAACGCGTTCTAAACCTTGTTCGAAAACAGGGAATGTCTTTTGATGATGCGAAAAAACAGGCTGAGTATGAGATTTTTTCGTCATTCGGTTTTTTGAGCAGTTTGGAGTCGCCTGAAAATATGGATATTTTTTCGCAGAAAAATGGTGGTGCCTTATTGTCGATAAGTGTTTTGCTACGGGAAGGAAAATCTGTTGACGAATTTTCTGAACTGCTTGCTTTGGCAGCACATTCTTTTGCTGAAAATGGATCATGGCATGGCTCTGAAGTGGCTCAAATGGCGGATTGGGCGTATTTCATGGAAAATGAGTATTTGAAAAAAAGCCGCGATTTTTCTTTCTTGGATTATGTCTATGGACAATGTTTTTTGTGCGATATTGAAAAGAATTTGAATTCTTTGAAAAGAGTGAATACTACTGTTCCTCCGTTTGTAAAGTATCTATATGATTTTTGGACGAATGAGTATGGTCTTGGAACATGTGATGAAACGAATTATGGCGAAGTTCATGAAAATTGGAGTGAGCATAGTCAATTCTATAAAGTAAGATTTGAATGCGACAAAAATGAAAATCGTTGGGTTGGCATGAGTGTGCGTCAAAAGCCTGATTCCAATGGCTATAATGTTTTTGATATGGCAAACGGTGCTGTGTATAAGGCTTTGCGCATAGGAAATGTTACTTGGATGGCTGAAAACTTACGGTATTATTATCCAAATAGTGAAAATACTGAAGACCTGTATTTGTATAATATTGCTTTAACTGGATGCCCAGCTGGAACCCGTTTGCCGCGTTATGATGAGGTCGAAGACTTGCTGCAGCAATATGGTGGAGCGGGGAAAAATGCAGCAGATTCGTTACTCTCAAAAAATGGCTTTGCCGCTACGCCTGGTGCTGGTATATGGATTTCGACGAAAGTTGTTGATACAGAGGAACGTTTGGTTTTATGGGTTGACTCTACCGGAGCGCATATAAAAGAAAATGGTGCGGGTAATTTGAATAATAAAACGGCTTATGTTCGTTGTGTCTTTGATTCTGAAGTTACTGAAGAAAAAAAGAAGGATGAACGTATACAGCATGGCGCAGAGGATTACATAAAAGATACTCGTGATGGTGAAGTGTATCGTTTTACCGAAATCAACGGCAAATATTGGATGGCTGAAGATCTACGCTATCGAGAAGGGGTTGCTAATGATAGCATGTGCAATGATAATGCTTGCTTGTATTCGTGGTTTGAGGCTGTTAGCTCCGATACGGTTGTTGGTGTGTGCCCAGATGGATGGCGATTACCAAGTTTTAATGAATGGTACGAACTGATTTTATGGCTTGATGGTAATGCAAATCTTATTGGTGAAGATCCTTTTAGGTGCGCGTTTTATTTTAGACATAAGTTGTGTGATTATCGGGATTGGGGTAATGGTGATTATGTTGATTATGTTGATTTTAGAGGAACGAATAATCTGTATGGCTTTAGTGCGAAACCGGTGGGCCAGTATATTTTAGTCAATGACTCTTTAATTTACAATAATTCTGGTGTTGGATATTGGACGAATTCGGATTCTTCTAGAGTAGTAGTTGGGGGCTATTGGACGACGTCGGGTGAATGGGTAAAAGATCTAGTGATTTCTGCGGGCGAGGCTGTTCAAATATTTGAGGGCAGGGCCGCTTTCGTGTTGGCGGAAAAGCAAAACCGTAATTCAGTTCGCTGTGTAAAGGCCGATAAATAAGGACGCGCTTGTATGAAAAAGATGATGATATATTTTTTTGAACTTTTGTCAATCGCGGCCATGCTTTGTGCATGTTCCGATGTTGGCAAGACTGCCGGTACTGACGAACAGAGTGAAGGTGTGTTTGCTGTAACAGACCGTGAAATCGCCGGCGTTACGCAAAAGGGTCCCTTCTTGGTGGGTTCTTCGGTGACGATTCAAGAATTGAACCGCGTAACGTTAGTTCAGACTGGAAGAAGTTTTAAGACGAGTGTAAAAAGTGACCAAGGCGATTTCGTGCTCAGAGGTGTGAGCTTGGTTTCACCTTATGCTTTGTTAGAAGTGAATGGTTATTATTTCAATGAAGTTTCCTGGGAAAAATCTGAGGGAATGGTTACTTTGAATGCCCTTACGGATTTGACGGACCGCAATCATGTGAATGTGAATGTATTGACTCATTTGATGGTTGATCGTGTTCTCCGCTTGGTACAAAAAGAAGGAAAATCTTTTACAGAGGCAAAAAAACAGGCCGAAGAGGAAGCCCTTGCTTTGTTTGGTATTGAAGGTGGTCTAGAAAAATCTGAAGATATGGATTTGTTTGCCGGAGAAGGACGTGAATTCTTGGCTGCATTGAGTGTGATGATGCAAAGGGATGGCGCAATGGCTGATCTTTCGGAACGGCTTGCGTTGGCTGCGCTTTCATTTGAGAAAAATGAAGGATTTGGGGCGGAAATGGTAGATTGGACTTTTGAAACGGAATATGATTATTTTGAAAAGGGGCTCTATCATGAACAAGGTGTATTAGGCTTTGAAGAAAATATTTTATATAAAGTATCTAGAAATATGGAATCATGGATACAGGGGTGGAATAGTGAAAAATTTGTGAACTATATGTATGATTTTTGGGCGCAGAATTTTGGTCTTGGTAAGTGCGATGAAAAAAATGATGAAGAAATCCGCAAAAATATGAATGAACAAAGTAAGTATTATGGAGCGGAATTTAGATGTGATGGGGATAATAAACGGTGGATATGGGGTGGATATCGAAAAAAATCTGATTCGACGAATGTGGAAATTATTGATTTACGAGATGGGACGATATATAAGACATTACGTATAGGGAATGTTACTTGGATGGCGGAAAATTTGCGATATGGAAAATCTCGTCAAAATATCAGAAAGAATGGAAATTTGTATAGTCGTAATTCTGCTTTGTCAGCATGCCCTAATGGTTTCCGATTGCCGCGATATAGTGAGGCTGAAAATTTATTGCAACAGTATGGAGGCGCTGGAAAAAATGCCGCCGATTCTTTGCTTGCCAAGAATGGCTTTAATGCAATACTAGGAGACGATGGAACCTTGGCATTGTGGATTTCGACGAAAGGTCGTTATTTTGAAGATAGTACTAGCTCATATTATTCTGAAAATGGATTTGTTTTATGGATTGATTCTTCGATAGCTGATATTAGAGAGTTTGATTTTTATAGCGACAGAAGCCGAGCTTTAGTTCGTTGTGTTAAGGTGAGTGATGAACCGAAACAGTATAGCGCTGACAAATACATAAAGGATGCGCGTGATAACGAAATGTATCGTTTTACAGAAATCAATGGTAAATATTGGACTGCTGAAAATTTGCGTTATAGAGAGGCGATGAAAATGGATAAAATTAAAATGTGCGGTGATGAAGGTTGTTTTTATTCGTGGTATGAGGCTACTGGTTCTGATTCTACTCATGATGTATGCCCTGAAGGTTGGCATCTCCCTAGTCAATTTGAATGGGATGAAATGCTAACATTTGTTGCGAAAGATTGTGATTCTTTGGGCGGATCGTATTATAGGGTGTTGAAAACCTATGATATTGGATATAGATTGGGTGGTATTAGAGACTGGAATAAAGACGATTTTGTTCTTCAGGAGGTGGATGATCCGTACGATTTCAGTGTAAAACCTGATGCTTCTGTTTTTTGGACAAGCTCTGATACTTCGTTTGTGGATGATGCTTATGGTGATACTGGTGAGGTTGGCTTGGTGATTACTGTGGAAAAAAAATCAATGAGCTTAGGAGCTTCGTTAGTGTTTGATGATAAGACAAGTCGTAGGCCTGTTCGTTGCGTAAAAGATTAAAAAGGATGTGCTTGTATGAAAAATATGGTGAAATTTATCTGCCTTTCTTCTGTGATGATGCTTTGCGCATGTTCTGATGTTGGCAAAACGGCCGGTACTGACGAACAGAGCGAAGGGATTGTGGCTGTCAAGAATAGAGAAATTGCGGGTATTACGCAGAAGGGACCTTTTTTGAAGGGTGCTTCGGTGACTGTTCAAGAACTTGATGGTCGTACTTTGGCTCAGACTGGAAAAAGTTATAACACGAGTGTGAAGAGTAATCGGGGTGATTTTACTATAAAGGGTATTAACTTGGTTTCGCAATATGCGTTGCTTGAAGTTAAAGGTTATTATCGTAATGAGGTTGCTGGAAAAGAATCTGAAGGCATGGTTACTTTGAATGCTTTGACGAATTTAAATGGTCGTAATCATGTGAATGTAAATTTGCTTACTCATTTAGAAGTGGAACGTATTCATCGTCTTGTTGATTATGCGGGAATGACTTTTGATGAGGCCAAGGTGCTGGCGGAACGAGAACTGTTTTCGTTATTTGGTGCAACCTATGATTTGGGAAAAGCCGAAGATGCAAATTTATTTGCTGGAGAGGAGGGCGCGATACTTTTGGCCTTGAGTATTATGATGCAAAGAGATGGTTCTGCAGCTGACCTGTCGGAACGGCTGTCGAAAGCGGTGTTTGTATTTGCTGAATATGCGGACTTTGATGCGGAAATAGCGGATTGGGCTTTCGATGTTGAACGTGATTATTGGTATAACTCATCTAATGATAAAAATATTCTGCGTCGGGTCCGTAAAAATGTTGAATCTTGGAAAGATGGAACCACAATTCCTGACTTTGAAACCGCCATATATAAATTCTGGGTTCACGAATATGGTCTTGGTGAATGCTCTGTCAATAATGTAAATGAAATACGAAAGAATGAGAATATTTTGAGTCAGTATTATAATATTAATTTTATCTGTAATTCAAATGGCCGTTGGTCTTTTATTCGGAATAGGGAAATATTGAATGATGGATTTGGCTTGCTGAAAGATGTGAGAGATGGTAATGTCTATAAAACTATTGTGATTGGTAATCAAAAATGGATGGCCGAAAACTTGAGACGAGAGGACTCTAGTGCTTTTTATATTGCTTATGACCATTTGAAAAGCTATTGTTATGATTTTAAACAATCGTATTGTAATACTTTGGGGAAACTGTATAGTTTCGAAGGTGCCTCTGCTTCATGTCCGACTGGATATCGTGTGCCGAATCTTGATGAAGTTAAAGCTCTTTTGCAATATTATCAAGGATTGAATCAGGAAGTGTTGCCGGCACTTCGTTCGCCGTCGGGCCTTGGACTCGAATATGGTGGACAGATGATTTACGATTCTGTGTACAAGTTTAAGGGAATATATGAGTTTGGAACATATTGGATTGATGGGAAATATGTTTTGAGAATTGATTCTCTTGGTGTTAGCGTGGATTCCATATCGAAAGAGGATTTGTTTTTTAAGGCATCTGTTCGGTGCATTGAAAAAAAGGAAAAGGTTTACGATGCCAATAGTTATATGAAAGATTCTCGCGATGGAAATACTTATCGTTTTACCGAAATTGCGGGCAAGTTTTGGATGGCGGAAAATTTGCGTTATAAGGGCGATTCGACAAGTAATTTGTGTATGCCGTATGAGAAAGAATGTTTTTATTTGTGGAAAGATGCTGTGGGAGTTAATTCGGCTAGAGGAATTTGTCCTGAAGGATGGCATATCCCTAGTCGCGATGAATGGGATTCTTTGCTTACGATGGTTGCTGACAATGTTGAAATTAGTAGGGTTAATCCTATTGAAAAAACTTATTATGGAGCTAATAATGACTTAAGTGATGTTCATGATTGGTTTGAAAATGGTTATGTTATTCATGAAGTGAATGATCCTTATGGCTTTAGCGTTAAACCTGTGGGTTCGTTTTTTGATGGGCTTCGCGATGAACGATTTTCTGGATTTTGGACAAGTTCTAGCGGCATTTATAATGATTGGGGTGTAAATAGAAATGGTGTTGAAGTTCAATATCAGGGTGGCGTTGCTATTGAATTTGATGGATATTTGATGATTAATATGAGTATAACAAGAGCTAATAGACTTTATTCGGTTCGCTGTGTAAAGGATTTGTAAATGGGAGAATTTTAAAATGAAAAAGATGCTGTTTTTTATTGAGATTGTTTTGGTAAGCTTGTTTGGTGGCTGCGCTCTAGAAGAATCATCTGATTTCTCGAATTCGGTGGTTCTGTTTAATGGCTCTATTGAAGGTGTTTCTCAAAAAGGTCCTCTTTTAGTAGGCTCATCTGTGACTGTACGGGAACTTGATGGTCGCACCCTTGAACAGACTGGGAAAAACTTTAAAGGAAAAATCAATAACAATAAGGGAGAGTTCTTTATTGATTATTTGAAACTGGAATCTCCGTATGTTCTACTTGAGGTGTATGGTTATTATCGCAATGAGATGACGGGTGCTAATTCAAATGGCTCGATTTTTTTAAAAGCTCTTGTTGAATTGGATGGCCAATCTCAAGTGAATATCAATTTGCTGACACATCTTGAATACGAAAGAATGCGTAATCTTGTGCAAGAAAGAAATAAATCTTTTGCCGAGGCTAAACGCCAATCGGATCGTGAAGTGTTTGCCGCTTTTTATGACGATGTTTTACACGAGAGTGTTGAACATTTGGATATTTTTGGCAATAGCGAAGGTGATGCGGCTTTACTTGCAATTAATATTCTTTTGCTTGGAAAGGAATCGGATGCTACGATATTGGGACGTTTAACCGAAATCAGCGATGATCTTGCTGATGATGGCGTTTGGAATGATTCTGCTCTAAAAACGGAAATAGCGGATGCTGCTTGTGGCATGAGTCTTTCGGGCAATAACGAATTGGGAGTAATTCGCAAGAATATCGAGTCGTGGGAAATTGCAGAAGTTCCGGCATTTGAACCTTATGTGGAATATTTCTGGGCTAAACAGTATGGCCTTGGAAAGTGCGATGCGTCGAATGTGGGGAAAAGTGCGAAAAATAATAATCCGTTTAGTATTTACTCTGGGTTGGAATTTGTTTGTGAAAAGGATATTGGTTGGACGGCGAATGTTAATGGACATCTTGTTGGTTGTGATACTTGCCGTGCGATGAGAGACCCTCGAGATGACCGTGTGTATAAGGTTGTGAATATAGATGGCGTTGACTGGATGGCTTCAAATCTTAGATATGATGAAGACGGCGATTATGAGTGCTTCCGTGGAAATTGTGATGCTTATGGTTGTCTCTATGGTGGTCCTGGAGCCTATACTTATGATGGTGTAGAATATTATAATCCTTATGACCTTGCTGACCCTGCTGCAGGTGTTTGCCCTAGTGGATGGCGTGTTCCGACGAGCGGTGATTTTGGCTACTTGTTGAATCACGCTTCCGAAGATGACAAAAAACAACTTTTTTCGGATGCTGAAAGGGACTTTATTTTTGCGGATGGCGGCGAAGTCGTGCCATATTGGGTTTCCAATATATCGGGTTCCGGCAGATGTCGATATTGGGCGAAGGTGGGTGTCGATTATTCCATAAAAGTGTCGTGTAGTAGTGATGCACCGCGTAAAGCTTTTGTCCGTTGCATAAGATATGTTGAATAGTAAAAGCAATTTTTTGTAAGGAGGACTCCCTGCGGACAAAGTGCCGCGGGGATTTTTTTGTCCTGTTATTCTCTACGCAGAGTGTAGCGATGGGGAGAGTACCCCAAAATGCTTAAAATTAAACTCTGACGGGAATCTTCATGTTCCTGGAATACATGGGTTGTGTTCTAAATAGTACAAATGAATCAATATTTGTAACTGTGAAGGAAATCGTTGAATATACAGATTATCGCAAGTTCATTCAGGATTACTACGATGAACGTAAGCGCTGCTCGGCTTTTACTTGGCG